>CAYJSK010000107.1:0-3814 GCA_964372745.1 Candidatus Woesearchaeota archaeon | reverse complement strand
ATGCAAGCAAAAACATCTCTCGAAGAGGAGCATCACTCTTCTTTGGGCAGGCTGTCGTAAACCAGCCATATATCTCAAACTTTGAAGCATTGCGCAGTTTAGAGACAACATCAAAGTCAAAAGCCTAATGCCACGCAGCTTGCTGCGACTGGGATAGCTTTTGACCTAGAATGAGTTTACAAATGGATGGAGGAGATTTTTTTCAACTAAAAGGGAGAGTGAATACTCTTATAAAGGAAATATATCTTGCAAAAACTATGCAAATCTATTCCCACCGATTATTTTTTACCCAAGGAGCACAATTTCCAGGAAGAGAACATCCAAACAGATTAGAAGATTGTACATCTTTCCTTCGTGATGCTGAATGTGTATTTACTTCTGGTGATGAAGATGATCCTTCTTTCCTTGATAAAATTAGTTCCCTGCATGAGTATCTTGAAGATCTGCATTTTTCTGAAAAAAGAGGATTCGCTCCTATTGATGAAGAAGAAGAAACCTTTATTGATAGGCTTTCCTATAAAACTGCAATAGCAGCAGCAATGACAAGCATCTATGCTGCAGAAGCGAGAGGTTTTGCTCTTGTTCGTCCTCCTGGCCATCATGCACATCGATCTTTTACCCATGGCTATTGTTTATTAAATAATATGGCGCTTGCAACAAAACAATTATTGGAAAATGGTGAGCGTGTGCTTGTTCTTGATCTTGATGTGCATCATGGTTGTGGAACAGAAGAACTTCTTGAGAATGAAAGAGATGCTTTTATGATTTCTCTCTATCAAAAAAAGATTTGGCCAGAAGACACACATTATACCTATGCAGATAATTGTTTACACTTGCCTCTTGAAGGAAGAGTAAGAGACAGAGAATACCTTGAAGCCTTTCAAAGCCGTGTCGTTCCTGCAATAGAGACTTTCAAGCCGAGCATTATAGGTGTCAGTTTGGGTCTTGATACTTTTGATGATGAACAATTTGCTTGGGAGTTAAGTACACAAAGTATTCTTGAAATTCGAAAAGCACTCCAAAAGTACCAGATGTTTGGTGTTCTTGAAGGGGGCTATGAAGCAGAAAATGTCTCTAAAGGTATAAAAGCTTTTGTAGAAGAACCTTAGAGTTCTATTTTTTTTACTAAATAGACACAGCCTTCTGTTTCTCTATCACTTCCTTGTCGACGAAAACCAAGACTCCTATAAAAAGAGGTTCTATGATCCGGGCTATTGACACTTATTCTTGGATAGCCTTGTTCTTCTGCTTGTTCACAGGCAAATTGCACCAGACTCTTTCCTGCACCAAACTGTCGGAATTCTGGTCGTACATAGAGAGAACGAATATAGAACTCAGCACCTTTTATGACATCCTCAAAACCTTGATACCAAAGAGCTCCTTGCATTTTTCCTTCAGAAGAAGGGGAAAGAAGGACAAAGGCATCTAGCCCTAAAAAATCTTCTTTATCAAGTTTATTGTAGAGTTCTCGTTGAAAAGCATCTGATAATTCTTCTAACACAGGTTCATCAGCGAGTACAGCATGGCGAATGAATTTTGAAGGCTGTAATGAAACTTCCTTTTTTAAGGGAGAAATCTCTCTTTTCTCTCTACTAGGGAGAGCTGCGAGAAATTTTGGATCATAGCCTTTGCCATCAAGATCTTCAGCATACACACCCTCTCGATGAAATACTCGTAAAACCTCTGGAAGAGTATATAGCTTAGAACGAAAACCTTTGTAATAGAAGCCTAAAATGTTGTCCATTTTCTTTTTTTACACAGACTTATTTATATATCCCAAACTTAGCAAAAAGACAACCTTTTAGTTGAATAGAAAGGCTTATATATTGCCCCTAACTAGTAATAACTATTAAAAATAAGAGGTACACAAGATGGGAAACACACTCGGATATGTTACAGGCGCATTAACAGGTTTAGGCTTACTTTGTGGCTTAGGCTATAGTCTTGAAAATCCAAAACAAGCATCCAGGCCTTTTAGTGATACGTATAGTTCTATTGCAAGAGGAGTAGAGAGGCCAAAAGGCTATATTGGAGAAGGAAATGCTCTAGAAGTATTGGCTGATGCTGCACATGATGTGGGACAAAGAAACCCAGGAGAAGCTCTGGAACAGTTAGGAAGACTGAACATGGGTTTTGACAAAACACCTTATCAAGATCAAAAATTACGTTCTTCACAGTATCAAAATAGTCGTGATCTTGTACGATATGCAGATCATGAGATTGATGAGAAACTTTTTGGTGTACAAAAAAAAGATTGGATCATGGGGGGAGCTGGGCTTGGGCTTGGATTACTCGTTGTTGGGGCACTTGCAGCTAAGAAATCATGAAAAAGGTTCTTCCTTCTTTAGGATTTTTCTTCCTTACACAAAATGCAGATGCACAAGACTGTCTTGACAAATTAAGAATAGATATACAAGTAGATGATATACCTGAAGATAGATTCTCTGAGGCATGGAACCTTGAAGACAGAGCTGAACTTACTACAGAGCTTCTTAAAGTTCCAAAACAACTCTATGAGAAAGAACTAGGAATTCCCGTAGAAGCAAGAGTCCTTCAGGAAGGAGAGCAAGAAAATCCTGGTCATTACAATATCACATTTACCACTATTGAGGGTTTGATAGAAAAACAATTTTCTACATATGATGATTTTTATCGATTTGGAAAAGAATTAGGTCTAACAACAACACTCGATCAAATAATGACAAAACAAATTATTTGGAGCTATATGCCTCCAGAAAGAAAAGCAAAGGAAGAGCCTTATAGAGAATACCTTTCTTATGCTTTTAAAGATATAGCTGGTCTTGCTATTCCTTGGGAGAAAAAAGTGTATCTTTTAAGTACTCCAATGACAAGAGAAATTTTTGATCTTCTTGAAGATGAAATTCCTGGAATCTATGAACATTCTTTAAGTACAAGCCTTGCACATGAGCTTGGGCATACTCTTGGTTTAGAGCATAGTGCACAGAAATATAGAAAAGGAAATAAATATATTATGTATCATACGACATTAGACATGCTTGATCTTTTAGACAAAAAAGAAAGAAGCTATGTACTGAGCTCTAAAGATACAGAAAAAATACGAAGTCAAAAGTGTGAATAGACCATGAACATTCTTACAACTATTCTTTTTGCAAGCTCTTGTGCAGCATATGCTCAAGAAATTCCAGAAAAGCTCTCTTCAGATATTTCTAACTATGTGCAAGGAAAACAAGTTATTCTTTTTGGAGAAGATCATAGTGAATTAAAAAGAGAAGATGCTCGTCTATTTACAGAATATATCCCTCAGCTCAAACAAGCAGGCTTTACTCATATAGGATTAGAAATAGATGAGGAATACCAAAAGGATATACACAGCTATAGGAGCAATACTGTAGATGCACTCCAAGGACTAGACTATCCTAAACACATTGTAGAAGATTGGGAGGGAATACTTGATGTTGCACAAAAGTATGATCTTGAAGTTCTTTGTCTTGATACTGCACAGGGAAATAGAGATGGATATATGAAGAAAAGAATCGATAGGGTTCTTAAAAGGGGGGGAAAGATTGCTGTTTTCATTGGTGCTAAGCATGCAAGCTCTGCAAGAAGAGTGAGCCTTTTTCCTTTTTCTTTAGGATATTTTCGTCCTTTGGGAAACTATCTTGTCTTGAAGTATAGGTCAGAGGAAATAGGTTTAGTCAATTTGAATGGTTGTTTAGATCAGGATATTTATACTTGTGTGGAGGAAGAATGAGAATTTATACCGGTGTAAAAGAACAGAAACTATTTCTTGAGCCATAGTTTTTTCGCCTCATGCTGTAGTTCAACAGAAGTA
>CAYJSK010000106.1:0-3912 GCA_964372745.1 Candidatus Woesearchaeota archaeon | reverse complement strand
GGATTTCTCTGATGATTCTTGTGAACTACTCTAGAGTCCCACTATGACCTGCTTTATCAATGTCAAGGATCTTTTTTACAAAATCTACAGTTTGATGTGAACTTGGCCCTTGGGGTTTGTTCAAAACTATGATTCCATAATCCAGTAGCTCTTGTATTGTTCTCTCTTCTGGTGCTTTTCCCCATGCAAGATTTATTTTCTCTTCTTTTCTGCTGAGTACTTCGTACTTTCTTTTTTCAAAGGGAAATTGCATGTTGATTTAGAATAAGAAGAGGTATAAAAGCTTATTTGTATATGATTTTGTAACCTTTTCTTAGGGTTATAGGCTATACATAGAGAAGAAGATTTTTTCCAATAGCGACTGGAGTATCTCTCATTTCTTAGAACGTTGTTGTTTGTTAGAATCAGAAAAGATATTCTTCGTACGATCTTTCATATCTTTTTCTTTGTCCATTTTTTCTGCTGCAACTTTATTTTGTGATTCTACTTTTGGATTCTTTAATTCTTTGATTGCTTTTTCTTCTGCTTTGATTTCTTCGGCCTTATGTTCTGCTTGTTCCGTGTCTTTACCACGAAACTCATCTAGTTTTCCTGCGATACCTGTTTTCTTCTCTACTTTCTCTTTTTTGAGAGTTTCTTTTTTCACACCAACTAGTTCTGCATACACATAATCACCATCTTTATCTTTTACTACTTCAACAGAAACTTCAACTTTATGAGGAGGATGTCTGTAGCCTTGTGCCCAGAGTTTCATATTCAAATGTCTTCCAAGCTTGACATTTGCAGTTTTCATATGTTTTTTTAGGAAAGATTTTGTTGCAGCCACAGCTTTCTTTGTTCTTTTATATAAAGGGGCCTTTTGATATTCTTTTCGTAATGGGATAATATAGGTTCTTTCCATGTTAGGCTTTGGTTTTTACCCTTCTCCAATTTCTTTTAATGACAGTTAATCGTCCTGGGTGTACTCTTCTTCCTTTTCCAAAGGTTTTAGGTATTGCCCAAAAAGGTGCCCAACGTGTTTGCGATGCTTTCTTTGCAAGACGCAATTTTTTTGCCAAATGTAAAAATTTACTCATTTTTTTGTTATCCTGAATTCTTTTTTTTCTGGGGTTAACCTCAGTAAGAGATTTTTGTATTGTTCATCTGTCACTTTTTCTTTTATTTTTTCCTGTTGAATTAATTGTGCAATCACGACAATGGATTGGATGGCTTTTTCTGTGTGCACTGCCTTCAGATTCCCATACCGCGCAAGCGCTTCAGGGGAAAGAAAAGGTTTGGCTACAGATTCCAGCTGCTCGAGTTGCTCCTGTGCTTCGAATTGCTCTTGCATTTGTTTCTGCATGAGCTCACGTTGGAGCTGATCAAGCTTTTGCTTCTTTAGTTCCTCCAGATCCATGTTTTTTAACAGCTTTATCTAAAAATGATTGACCTTTAGGTGTGATTATTTTTCCTTTATGCACACCTTTTTCTACTTTTTTTACGAAGCCTTCTGCCTCCAATTGTTGTAAGATGACTCGGACAATTTTACCTGAACCTCTGTAAAAACGTTCTGGTCTTACACCTCTATTCTTTTTTGTTCCATACATGCTTCTTAATTTAGAAACACCAATAGGACCTCGGAGTGAGACTTTTCGTAAAATAGATGCTGCGCGCATGTACCACCAATTATGTCCTACAGGAGGACGTTCTTGGCCGGCACCAGTCTTCACTACTTTCGCCCAGTCTGGAATTTTGATCTTTGTTTTTTTTAATTCTTCTGCAGCTCCAGAAACAAGCTCTGAAGGTTTCACATCATACATTGTTGCCATTTGATAGGAAAGTGAAAATTTTGAGGCTTTATATAGGTTTTGGTTATCTAAGAGAGTATTTCTTAAAAATATGAAAAAATAGAGAACTAGTAATACTTTTCGTCCCCGAAGATTTCATCTGTAGGTTTATTAAGAAGCTCTTCTGCGGAACCTTTCATCATTTTATAATCATCTTCTCTATAGACTTTACCACGGCCACTTTTCTTTTCTTCTACAACAGATGTAGCTTTCTTTTCTTCAACTTTCATTTCTTCTTTCTTTTCTTTTCTATGATCAATAATGACTGTTTTTGCTGCTTTCTTTTCTTCAACTTTCACTTCTTCTTTCTTTTCTTCTTTTTTAGGCTCTACTTTTGCTTTTTCTTCTCCTTTTTTCTCTACAGGAGCATCTTTTTCTTGGAAGAATTGTTTTAAGAAATCTTCTGTGACTCTTTTTCTTCCAGAGTCTACTGCTTTTTTACAGACTTCTTCACAGGTTTTGAGCATGACACGCACATTGTTATCAGATCTTTGATAGATCTTTCGTACAATTGGATCAGGTAATAGAGGTAATTCGCCTACACGTCTTTTTATTACTTGTAAAGCAAGCTCTTCATTCATTTTATGCATGCCTACTTCTTCCACATGCGCTTTAAATCCCGAAACTATTTCATTTTTCTTTATTCCTTTGCCTACAAGAACAATTGCTTTAATGTAGCCTTCTTGGTAATAGGAATAGAGTCGTTCATAATCTTTTGACATGAGTTCTTGTGCTTCATCTAATAAGAGAATCATTTCTTTGGGTTTCATATCAAAAAGATGTCCTACAAAGCCATATCTTCCATTAAGAAGCATTTTTACATTTAATCGAGAATCCATACGGTTACAACTGTAATAAATCACTTGTTTCTTGCCACCAAAGTCATTCAGAAGTCTTTTGAGAATGCTACTTTTTCCATTCCCATAGTCTCCTTCAACAAGAACTATTTTATTATTGAGAATCCCATAAGAAATTTCATCTACAATTTTATCAAAGCCAACTACTTGATCATGGAATGCTGCAGGCTTGATGCTAAAAGGATTGTTGTGAAAGCCTAACTCTTTGAACCAGACTGTATTCATTTTACACCTCTCTCTAAAATTTTCTTGACATCGTCCTCTGTAATATTCTTATTTGTGACGTATGCTTTACAGACATGCTCGCAGTTATTTAAAAACATTTGTGTGTTTTTGTTAGAACATTGATAGATTGCTTTTATTGCTCTGTCGCTGAGCATACCTTCACCAAGCTTATCTCTGAATAGTTGTACTGCTTCATATTCTGAAAGGACATGGAGTTGTATCACTTTTCTAATTCTTTGTTTGATACTTTCTGAGAGTTTTAATTTCTCAGTATCTTTTGTAGTGATAATCACTGAACGAAGATGGTTGCTATCAAAAAAATATTTAATTCTCTCCATATTTCTTGAACTTAAATGTTCTACATCATCTAGTAAAAGAATCATGTTTTTGGGATATTTTTTACATAGCCAGCCAAGGATACCGTTCTTTTTTATTAGAACATCTTCTACATTGAGTTCTTGGCTGAGTTCTTTACAATTGACATAGGCAACTCTTCCATAGCCGCCAAATTGTTTTATGACTTCACGAAGAAGTTTTGTTTTTCCTGTGCCAGGAGTTCCTTCAATGATAAGCATATTCCCAGACATGATAGAATAGGAAGCTTCTTTGAGAATTTCTTCATTCCCTACGCAACGTGTCTCTTTCTTTAATGGATTTTCATCAAAATCAAGCTCTTCATACCATTCCATGTTATTCTATCTCCCTTGCTCTTTTTCTGTGTTCGTCAGCTTTTGCATAAAAGGATTCTGCAAGTTCAAAATCTCCAGAAGCATATGCAGATTCTCCTTTTTTATGTGTTCTTCGTGCTTTGCGATAGTATTTTTGTGGGCTTTCTTGAAAGAAATAATATGCGAGTACAAATAGAATCAACAAGACAACAATAATCCCCAGTATTTTCCACCATTCCATACTAGAAAAAAGGCTATTTCTTCCTCTTTATAAGGATTTTTATGATTTACTACTTATGTATTACGCCAAAGAGTGTTTATGTGTGGTGGTGACTA
>CAYJSK010000105.1:0-3928 GCA_964372745.1 Candidatus Woesearchaeota archaeon | reverse complement strand
ACAAACATATCCTAAGGCATTACATGTAGTTTCATCACAACCAGTTGTACTCTCCGCAACACAAGCCCCCTCACTACATTCATAACCACTATCACAGGAAAGACTTTCACCAAAGGTATATCCATAATAAGTCTCTCCCTCACCAGGACAGAAATATTCTACTAAGCTATCACCACTACAAAAATCAGTCCATTCAGTACCACTAACTTCAAGTCCATCATAATAAGAAATACCAGTGACACTTCCTTTTGTAGTCACATCATAGCCACCATCAGTATCACTACAAGCAACAGTGATATCATAATCACCTGTAACACATTCTCCAGTCAAAGTATTACACGCTTCTCCACTTTCACAATCATCATCTCCACTAATACACCCACTTTCTTCATCACAACTTCCACCAACAGCAACATAGGTATAGCTATTTGTTTTACAATACTTGAGACAAGTAGAAACTTTTGTAACAGTACTCGGGCAAGCAATATCAGCACTACTACCATCATCATCACTATCACATGCACCATAACCATCAACAAGACCATCACCATCACTATCAATATCTGTAGAACAAGCACTCACTTCAACAGAGGCACTATCTTCTTCACCTTCCCAACTACTACAATCTCCATCTACTTCCTCAGCATAATCAACATATCCATCTCCATCATCATCTTCCCCATTCCCACAGCTAGGAATATCATTAGTAGAACAAGAAACACCACTTGTAGCAACAGCTTCACTATCACAACTTCCACCAACAGCAACATAGGTATAACTATTTGTTTTACAATACTTGAGACAAGTAGAAACTTTTGTAACAGTACTCGGGCAAGCAATATCAGCACTACTACCATCATCATCACTATCACATGCACCATAACCATCAACAAGACCATCACCATCACTATCAATATCATCAGTAGAACAAGAAACACCACCAATGGTCGCAGTCGTCTGACAATATGCCTGTTCACCAAGACTATCAGCAACAATAAGCGTCACTATATACTCTCCATCTGCATTATAACTATGTGTTGCAACAATCTCAGAAACATCACTTATATCATAAGGTCCATACGATTCATCATCACCAAATGCCCAAGCAAAACCAACTACATCACCACTGCTTGCACTCCCATCAAAAGAAATATCCTCATCAACATCTCCAGTATAAGGACCACCACAATCTGGACTTGCAGCACTAGCAGCAACAACAGTAATAGTCACCGTATCACTCACACTTTCTATTCCATCACTCACAGTAATAGTAAACACATAGTCACCTGCATCACCAGAAGAAGTCTGCCAGGTATAAAGATCATCTTGATCATCACTATCTGAAATAGCAACGCCACTCAAACCAGTAGCAGGAGAAACAGAATAGCTATAATCGAAACTATCTCCATCATTCACATCACTTACAACAATTTGAATAATGATATCATCACCTTCATCAACACTATCAGCACCTTGTATCTCAAAGCTCGGAGCAGTATTTTCTCCTTCTTCTTCAGTCCCAGTTATTTCTGTACAACCCCCATCACTATCAATATAAGAAACTAAAAGTTTATTGACACAATAGATTCTACACGTTTTAATCTTCGTAATATCCACTGAATAACAATTCGTATCTACTTCGCCATCATCATCACTATCACAGCCACCTAAATAATCCGTACCATCTGCCCCATCATCATCTTCTCCATTATTACATGCAACTTCTTCTTCATCAGCAACACCATCTGCATCTGCATCTTCAGAACATTCTCCTAAAGTAGTACATACATATCCAGAATCACATGCTTCATCGCTCGTACAAGAGCTTGCACAAGACGAACTATCTTCACAAAGGTAAGGAGAACAATCAGCATCATCACAAACATACGAACTATCTTTCACACATCCAGAACTTTCGCAAAGATATCCAGCAGAACAATCAGCATCACTACTACACTCAACACAAATATCCTCCTCACACAAACCACTACTACAAGCAACAGAACTCGTACAGTCTTCTCCTAAAACAAGATCATCATCTGTATCTGCAACACCATCTGCATCACTATCTTCACTACAAACATCAGTACTATCACAAATAGAATCTTCTGAACAAGCACTATCTCCTAATGCAGAACAATCTTCATAACAAGCACGAGCACTTTCACACACATACTCTGCACAATCAGCATCAACACACTCTTCACTATCTACATATCCATTTCCATCCTCATCAGCTTCACAAAGCCCAGCACTACTACAAGCATAATCACTTGCACACACAGAAGAACTCGTACAGTCATCATAACAATCATCTATCGTCGTATCACAACTATACCCTAAGTCCTGACAATCTTCTTCAACACAATCTCCCTCTGTAGAAGCAGCATCCACATCAGCAACACCATCTTCATCTACATCTTCACTACAACCATAATCACTTGCACATGCATATCCATCAGCACACACATCACTATCCGTACAAGAATCATAACACACACTTTCATCTGTATCACAAAGAGATTCTGTACAATCACTATCATCACTACAAGTTATAACATCAGAAAAAGAATCTACATCCCACGTTTCAATAAAATCAACATAATTATCATCTTCATCACTTTCTTCAATTTCTTCATATGCATCAACCCATACAAAAAAATCAATTTCCACACTATCAGAAAGACTTGCATACAAAGTACGAGAATCCACAGAACAAGTCACATCCAAAGTCTCACCAGCAGCAAGAGCATCCACAGTCACTTCTTCATATCCCCATTCCGTATATGTATCCGTATCATACAAGCCACAATACAAAATACTCTCTGCATCTGCATCAGTATCTCCACTATTCTCTAAACGAACAACAAAATCAGCCGTACTCACATCTAAAGAAGCTAAAGTAACCGAGCTAAGAGCATAATTCACTCCTTCAGTAACATTCACATCTTCATCTAATGTACATTCTGTATTCACACAGCTATATCCCGAAGCACAATCTCCATCTAAAGAACAACCACAATCTTCCACACAATCTTCATCATCATCACATACAGCATCACCACACACAGAAGCAACAACCGAATCCTCCTCAGAGCTACTACTACTCGTACTACTACTTGTTGCAGAAGAAGTCTTTGTTTTTGTTTCACTTGTAGGAGCAGTAAAATCTTGGAGAGTGGTAGAAATATTACTTGTATCATCACTCACTGGAACCTCTTCACCAAAAAACAAAAAGAATCCACCAAGACTTCCCCCCAGAAATAACACGGCAAAAAGTGCAACAAACCACACTTGTGTGTAAAAAGGTTTCGGAGTAGTCAATGCAGAAGCAACAATTCCCTCCCCCTTTGTAACAGTCTGAACTACAGAAGAAGTATTTTGCGGAGAAGAAACCTCTTTTTCTTGAAGAACACGCAAAACAAGAGAAGCATCCATTTTATTCTGTACAAGAGTACCTTGAATTTTTACATCAGAATAACCTAATGCTCTACATTTTTGGATATAATTTCGTACATATGTTTCTGCTTCTACCATCACATCATCCTCTTTAAAGAAAAGAACAAGCTTCTAGGATTTAAATACTTTATTGCTTCAATCAACAAAAAGAACAAAAACCAAAAACAAGAACACAAAAGAAGAAAAGAGCACTACAGGTAAAATAACCCACCATTTTGTGTAAAAAGCTTTTGAAGGATTTTTTGTGGAAGCCATCAATTGAGAAACAGTCAAAGAATCAACATTACTCTTCAGTAATGCATCCCGAATACTTGCATCAGAATATCCTTGAGACTTATACTCTTGAATATGTTTTCGTACATGTTGTTCTACAGTCTGATCTAAAAACATCTTTCTAAAATACAAACTCTTGGTATTTATTAATGTTTTGGGATCCGAATAGGCATCAGTTTGGTGCTTGGACAAGTCT
>CAYJSK010000104.1:0-3963 GCA_964372745.1 Candidatus Woesearchaeota archaeon | reverse complement strand
TTACCTTTGCGATGCCATCTCCCTTTGCACCTGTACTTTCAATAGTGACTTCTATGACGTCACCAACTTCAACTGGTTTTTGGTATGTATTCATTTTTCTAATTAACTCCTAATTTAATGAATAGCTGGGGTTTGCTGAACTTTATAAGAGTTTTGATTTCTTGTCCATAAGCTATTTAATCTCTTCTTTTGCTTTTTTCTTTATGGGTTGTATTTTTTGTTCTCGAGATCATGATTCTGTACGAGAAGATGTTCTTTTTGAAAGTGAACATTTTTACGTCAAAGCTTGTCTTGCAAGTGTTGCTGCTGGACATGTGCTTATTATTCCTAAAGAACATTTTTCTTGTTATGGTGCCTTAGCACGAGAACTAGATCAAGAGTATTTAGAAGTGAAACATAGAACTATTGAAAAAGTGAAAGAACTATTTTCAGAGCCTTTCCTTTTAGAGCATGGTGTTTGGGGGCAAAGTGTTGCTCATGCGCATACTCATTGTATTCCCCTTGTTGGTGATGGGTATTCAATCTCTAGTATTTTTGATGAGATCATTTTTCCTTCCAAGGTTTCTTCTGTTGAAGGGGGTTTGGATTTGATGAGAGATGTGTATTCTCAACAAGGCGCTTATTTTGCTGTTGAAGAAAGAGGAAGAAATCTCGTTTGTCTTGTAGCTGGTTTTTCTCATGATGAATGGATGCCTAAATTAGGGTATAGGCATTTCTTTCGAAGATTTTTCCCTGGAGCTCCTCTTCTTTGGAAAGATGCATGTGATGAGGATAGATTGAGAGATGTAGAGTTACGTGCTCTTACTCGAAGGAGTTTGCGTTTTTAGTTTGTTGTCAATAAGATATGCTAATCCTAATCCCATTCCATATGCTACAAAATCTTTTGGATCGTAGATGCCATTATCAAAGATGTCACTTATCTCTGAGATGCAAGATAAAGCTCCCCATAGGATTATTGATTTTTGTTTTGATATCCCAATCTATCTTGTAAAAAAATATAGTCAGAAAGGATATAATACATCTGTCCCATACCAGTGTAGATAGTTTTCTAAATTAGTATTTGTTTTGAAATTAATTTTACTTACTTCACCTAAAGGAAGTGTACTGAGAAATATTGCTGCTTGTATGTTTTTTTCTTTTGTAAGTTCTGGAGGAAATTTCATTACTTATTTCCAAGAAGGGACCAACATAAGTATGGTACTTTATTTTTGTTTTCTTTGAATAAGGTTATTTTTCCACCCTTTTTTACATGAAAACCAGCGAATGGACCTAGATTAGAACGTAAGAAATATTCGCCTTCTTTCCAATTTTTTGTTGTTTTTGCAAGATAGTCAGTAAATTCTCTTTTTGTTTTGAGATATTCTCTTTTTAATTTGAGTTTAGGGTTTGCTTTGTATACTATAGAAAATTCTGGTCGAATTTGCATGACCAACATGGGTTTTTCAATGAGTTCTTCCATTGTTCTTTTTTCATTCGCATCACCAATTCTTGTTATTTTAGGGTCTTAGATCCTTTATAAGGTTTTCTGTTGTTACTACTTGTTGATTAAACTCTCTTCCAGCAGCTTTTTTAAGGCTTTGTTTGTTTTCTGTTCTTATGATTATCGATTCTCATGTGCATTGTAGGGATTTTTCACAGGCAAAGAAGGAAACTGTTGCGCATGCTTTAGAAGTTGCTCGAGATTCTGGTTTGAGTGCAATCTTTGATATGCCTAATACTGATCCGCCGATTATAGATAAAGAAAGTGTTGTTGCGCGATTAAAGTTAGCAAAAGATGCATGTGTTTCCGAAGTCTTTTATGGTTTGTATATTGGTTTAACTGCAAATCCAGAACAGGTGAAGCAAGCAGTTCAATTGTATAGAATTTCAAGAAATCATGGAACAAAAAATATTGTGGGTTTCAAGTTGTATGCAGGTCAGTCTGTTGGCAATTTAGCTGTTCCAGAGTTCGAGGATCAGTCTCTTGTGTATGCAGTTCTTGCAAATGAAGGGTATGATGGAGTTCTTGTTGTGCATGCAGAAAAGGAAAGTGAATTTCAATTAGGAGTATGGAATTATCAATCTCCTATTAGTCATTGTTTCGCACGACCTGAGAAAGCAGAAATTGCTTCTGTACAAGATCAGATTATTCTGGCACAAATGATGAGGTATAAAGGAAAGTTGCATATCCCTCATATTTCTTCTCCTGCTGCTGTTTCTTTGATTTCTGAGGCGAAACAACAACATTTAGATATTTCTTGTAGTGTTTGTCCACATCATTTTTTGTTTGATTGGACACAGATGAATCAAGAGAATGGGTTACTTTGGAAAATGAATCCTCCTTTACGAGAGTCTGAGTCACGAAAGAAAATCTTGGATCTTTTGAAAGAAGGAGACATTGATTGGATTGAGACTGATCATGCGCCTCATTTGTACTCTGAAAAAATAGGAGCCCCTTATATGTCTGGGATTCCTGGATTGCCTTGGTGGCCATTGTTTATAGACTATTTGAGGAAGGAGAGTTTTTCTGATGCGCGTATACGAGAGTTGACTTTTGACAACATTGCACAGCGATTTGATATAGATATTCCTTATCGAAGGCCCCTACAACTTGTTGATAGAAGAGCAGATTATGCTTTTAATCCCTATAGATCCATAGAAAGCTTGCTCCGTTAAGCACCCAAAGTTATTTAAATTTTAGTTTTATTTTTTTCTCTATGGAAAGTACTGGGACCTATGCATTAGAAAAAGATATTCTTATGTATTGGAAAGAGAAAAAGATTTTTGAGAAGTTACGAAAAAGAAATGCTGGTACAAAGAACTTTTCTTTTTTAGATGGGCCTATCACTGCAAATAATCCTATGGGTGTGCATCATGCATGGGGAAGAACACTGAAGGATTTATATCAGAGATATCATGCAATGAAAGGTGAAGATGAGCGATATCAAAATGGGTTTGATTGTCAAGGTCTTTGGTTAGAAGTTGAAACAGAAAAAGCTTTAGGGTTTAATTCGAAAAAAGATATTGAGCATTTCGGGTTAGACAAATTTTCACAAGCATGTCGTGGACGTGTAGAAAAATATTCTGCTGTGCAAACTGAACAATCTCAACAGTTAGGGCAGTGGATGGATTGGGGAAAGGATTATTTTACTATGCATGATAGTAATATTGAAGCAATTTGGTTTTTCTTACAGAAGTGTCACAAAGAAGGATGGTTGTATAAGGGACAAAGAAGTCTTCCTTGGTGTATTCGATGTGGGACAAGTTCCTCGAAGCATGAGATGAGTGATGATGGCTATGCTGAGTTGGTTCATCCTTCTGTGTATGTGAAAGCAAAATTAAAAGGAAAAGAAAATGAGTATTTGCTTTTATGGACGACCACAGAGTGGACGCTCTCAAGTAATGTTGCTGTTGCTGTACATCCTGATTTGACTTATGTTGCTGCGAAAAAAGGGAATGAGATTTTTTATCTTGCTGAAGCATTGGTGCAGAAGCTCAAGAAAGATTATACTGTTTTGAAAAAGTTGAAAGGAAAGGATATGTTGGGTTGGGAGTATGAATCGTTCTATCCAGACTTTGAAGTGCAACAAGGAATTGTGCACAAAGTTGTTCCTTGGAATGAAGTTGGTGAAAGAGATGGTACTGGAATTGTACATATTGCTCCTAATTGTGGAGAAGAAGATTACCAGTTAGGGAAGAAAATAGGGTTAAAAATTTTAGAAGCTGCATTAGATGATTTTGGTGTGTACAATAAAGGATATGGCTGGCTTACTGGAAAAGGAGTCATGAAAGCAAAAGAGGAGATTGTTAAAGAGTTAGAACAAAGAGGGATTCTTCTTTTTGTGGAAAATTATAAGCATCGATATCCTATTTGTTGGAGATGTAAGCATGAACTTGTTTTTCGATTAGATAGCTCTTGGTTTATTGCATGTGATGAATTACGACCTAGGATGAAAGAAGCTGCAGCAACAGTGGAATGGTATC
>CAYJSK010000103.1:0-4003 GCA_964372745.1 Candidatus Woesearchaeota archaeon | reverse complement strand
TCCGGAACCAGTGGGGATACCGTGCCATACATTGCCCATGGGATCATCGCATCAGGACCAACATATGGTGTTGTGTTACCATCATCTAGAATTTCGGTAATATCAAATGCGCGACGCACTATTTGACTTGTTAATCTTCCACTATGTCTTGTTTTCCATTTCGTTCCTCTTTGAGAGCCTTTTGTTCTCTTTTTTGTAAAAGTATCAACAGTGTGAGGCATGACAAACAGATAGTGACTCCACCCAATCACTGCAGCTAGTGTTTTAAGTGGAACAGCATTGTTAAACCCTTCATCAAGGAGAATTGTCCTCTTCTCTGCAAGATTCGATGATGAACGAGAATATGCGTGAACCGCACCAATACCTTGTGCATAAGGAATATCAAAAACATCATAAGGATCAAATTCTAAAGTACATCCAGAAGAACTTGGCCTAGCACTATAATCACATTCAATAACACTATATTTAGTAATTTTCATATTTTCTCCAATCTTCTCATTTAAAAATAAAATAAGGCACTAATTAATAAGCAAATCTTAAAATAAATGAAAAAAATATATAAATAAACCAAATATTTATATAGAAATGGAACATATGTTCCATTATGACTCCAGAATTAGATGAAAAGGACTTTAAAATCATTGAAATTCTAAAAGATCACGCTGAATACACTACAAGACAAATCGCTAAAAAAACTCTTCTTCCTATAACAACAATCCATAACCGGATTAAAAAACTAAGAACAGAAGGAATCATCAAAAAATATACTGTGAAATTAGATTACGAAAAGTTGAATGCCAATTTCCGTGCTTATATTCTCATAACTGCTAACATTCAGCTTCTAAAAGAAAAGAAGAAAACACAACACGACCTCGCAAAAGAATTACGGCGGTTCTCCTTTATTGAACGTGTTGACATTGTCTCTGGGGGAACAGATATAGTAGCTATTGTACGAGTAAGAGATGTAAAAGAATTCGACCATGTCTTATTGGGTAAAATTCAATTAGTAGAGGGAATCGAAAAAACCCAAAGTATGATTGTGATACATTCAAGCTAGAAAAATAAATCATTTCATTTTAATGATGATATTTTATAAAGTGCTACCACAAAGTAATAATTGGGGGAATTGAAGAAAAAAAGAGAATCTCTTAAAATACTAGTACATCAAAGTGTTGCAGGATTAATAGTGTACCACGTCCTTCAACAATTAATAATATCAAAAATTGCAAGAGCAATGGGGCAATATCACTACACAATTAAAAAGATAATTACTACGAACAATATAAATTACAATGTATCAGCAAAAATCAAAGAAAATAGGGAAATAGTGAGACGATCACATAAAGAGTTAATTGAAACATTTATTGTATATATGGGCTGGGATGCAGATTAGAACTTGCAATTTGGTTATACCATGTTGATGTAAAAGCGGAGACACAGCGAGAACTGCATGAGCATTATGCAAACCTCTCACCGCTGGAAAAAAGGAAGAGAGGGAGAAAAAACCGCGTTTAAACAAAGCATTAAGGTATGGGTTTAATCGCGTCTCCTAAATACAGAAAATCCTCCATAAAGTGGGTATCGACTCACTGAATTATAGTATAAAAAACAGAAAAGAAATAACGAACGAAGAAGAAAAATTAATTGAAAGGGCAGTAAAAATTCCTATGACTATTGAAGATATTTTATACTTCACTAAACTAGAACATTATTATTTTTATGTTTGATTTAAGACAAATAAACTAATCAAAGAACATAGAAAAACAGTGAATATAGCACAAAGATTAGTGTAGTTTGGAGAACTGAAAAACTATGAATATCTAAATCACTGCTTTGTATCACAAGTTTATGAAGCACATGATCTTGGATTCAACATCCCAGTGATTCAAGAATGGATTGGTGTTAGAGAGGACACAATAAAATATACACTACAGCATGAACCAACAATTGGGAGTTTTATAATGTTCTCACTCAAAATAATGTACTCACATAAAGAAATCACCAAGTGAGATATAACTTGGTAAAAAACTAGAAGAAAAATTTAAAATATCTCTTGATAAATTATATTAGATAATTAGATATGGAGTAAAAGAGAAAACAGAATGGAGAAAAATAAACAAAAAACTTTTTTCTCGTAAAAATCACTTTATATATATTCCTGTATGTATACCCAAGATAGTTATTGAGTGTACACACAAAAAACCTGTAGATAAACATAATGGTGAAAGCAGTGTATTAAATACAGTTATTTTAATTGCCAATGGAACAACAAAAAGTACCACAAGTAACTTACTATCACTACTAAAAAACAAAACGTGGGTGTGAGTATGAAGGGTATACACAACGAGAATTTACTGGATCCTTTTTCTCTTCGCTGAAGAGAAAATGTGGCTCGAAGTTTTGAGCGAGAACGTTCAAGACTCAGAAAGTGGAGTTGTTAATCAAAATTTTAGCATACAACATTGAACGAGCGGTGAGGGTAACTTTACTCTGGGTTAGAATTGCAATGCTAATTCTACAGAGCTTCTTTAACAGAAAACTTTATAAATAAGTCTGTTTCTTTCGAGGATTACATGTGTGTACTCAATGAAAATTGAGTATGAAAAAGGTGATCCAATTTCCTTGTAGAAATTAGATAAAAAAATTAAGTTTCAGTAAGCGGCCAAACGCAAACAGGATTTGTACACAGTTCCCGTTGATCCTGCGGGGGAGTGCTGCTATGGGAGTTCGGCTAAGCCATGCAAGTCAGAGGATTCGCAAGAGTCCAGGCTGAATGCTCAGTAACACGTCAATAATCTGCCCTTAGGTCGGGGATAACCTTGGGAAACTGAGGGTAAGACCCGATAGGTAAGAGGTACTGGAATGTCTTCTTATTTAAAATTAGCCTAAGGATGAGTTGGCGGCTGATTAGGCTGTTGGTAGTGTAACGGACTACCAAACCTACGATCAGTACGGGCCGTGAGAGCGGTAGCCCGGAGAAGGGTACTGAGACACTGACCCTAGCCCTACGGGGTGCAGCAGGCGCGAAAACTTTCCAATGTGCGCAAGCGCGAGAAGGGAACTCCCAGTGCTCATGCATTGCATGGGCTTTTGCTAAGTGTAAATAGCTTGGCGAATAAGTGGTGGGTAAGACGGGTGCCAGCCGCCGCGGTAACACCTGCGCCACAAGTGGCATTCGCGTTTATTTGGCCTAAAGCGTTCGTAGCCGGATATGTAAGTCTTGAGTGAAATCGTTGCGCTTAACAAAACGGCGTGCTTGAGATACTGCATGTCTTGGGATTGGGAGGAGTTGGGGGTATTTTCGAGGGAGCGGTAAAATGCTATAATCTCGAGAGGACCACCTGTGGCGAAGGCGCCCAACTAGAACAAGTCCGACGGTGAGGAACGAAAGCTAGGGGAGCAAACCGGATTAGATATTGAAAATTCTGTCTGACATTGTCAGTAGTGATCTAAGTTGTGGTTTGCATATAAAATATACTAATGAAAGGATCCGTAAATCAGAATTATTTCGACTAATTACCCGAGTAGTCCTAGCCGTAAACGCTGTGAACTAGATGTTGCGTATTCTTCGTGAATATGCAGTGTCGGAGCGAAGGCATTAAGTTCACCGCCTGGGAAGTACGGTCGCAAGGCTGAAACTTAAAGGAATTGGCGGGAGAGCACCACAAGGGGTGCGGCGTGCGGTTTAATCCAACTCAACGCGGTGAATCTCACCAGCAGCGACGGCAGGATGAAGGTCAGGTTAAATGTCTTACCAAACGAGCCGAGAGGTATTGCATGGCCGTCGTCAGCTCGTGCCGTAAGGTGTCCTCTTAAGTGAGGTAACGAGCGAGACCCATGCCCATAATTGCTAGCAGGCTCTTTGGAGTGACTGAGCACCTTATGGGGACTGCTGTGGAAACACAGAGGAAGGAGTGGGCAACGGTAGGTCTGTATGGTCCGAATCTGCTGGGCTACACGCGCGCAACAATGGCAGGAACAATGGGATGCAACACCGAAAGGT
>CAYJSK010000102.1:1631-4009 GCA_964372745.1 Candidatus Woesearchaeota archaeon | reverse complement strand
AATTAGCTGAAGATTTTATCGTGAAAGAAGTACTTGATCTACATGTAGAAGAAGGACCTTACCATTATTATTTTGTTACAAAAAAGAATTGGAATACGCTGGACCTTGTGAAGGAGATTGCACAAAGATTGCATGTGAAAGATGTAGGCTATGCTGGATTAAAAGATAAACAAGCAGTAACTTCTCAGTATATTTCTATTGAAAAAAAGATCAACTTTTCTATCAAGGATGTGGAATTTAAATATCTTGGAACAGGGAAACAAAGAATTTTCTTAGGAAGCCTTAGGGGAAATGAGTTTGTTATTACCCTTAGAGACTTAGATACACAACTTTCTCCAGTAAAAGAAGTCATTAACTTTTTTGGAGAGCAACGATTGAGTGAAAAAAATGCTCTTATCGGAAAAATGCTTGTCAAAAAACAATTCAAAGATGCCTGTGTTGAACTAAAAATTATTGCTGAGAAGAATGATTGTGTGGGGGCTTTAAAAAAGTTAGGGAAAGAGAGGCTTAAGTTTTATGTGCATGCATATCAAAGTGAGCTCTGGAACAAAATTGCGGAAAAAAGTAAGAAAAAAACTATTCCCATTATAGGATATTTGACTGAAGGGAAAGACTATGATAAGATTTTGAAAAAAGAAGGTCTCACTAAAGAAGATTTTATTCTCCGAAGTATTCCAGAAATAGGGGTAGAAGGTGGAGAACGAAGTCGTGTTGTAAAAGTTGAGAACTTTAAGACTCTTTCTTATGAAGATGATGAACTTCACCCGGGGAAGAAGAAACAAGTAGTTTCTTTTTTTTTAGAGAAAGGTGCCTATGCTACGACCGTTCTTGAAGCCATTAAGTAAGCTTTAAATAGAATAGCCCCACTTTTAGTCCTATGTTTAGCTTCCTGAAAGATAAAGTAAAGAGTGCCATTTCTTCTATTACTAATAAGTTTGATAAAGAAGCTGAAGTGGTGGAAACAAAGAAAGAAAAGGTTCAAGAAGAAACACAAGAGATTCTTGAAGAGAATAAAATAGAGACTAAAGAAGAGAAAGTTAGCAAATATAAACAAACTGCTGAGACTGCTCAGAAAAAAGAAAAGACTGTTGAAGTAAAGAAAGAAGAGCATAAGGATAAAGAAGAAAAGAAAGGCTTCTTTGCAAAAGTTGCTGAAGTTGTTACGACAAAAAAAATTTCAGACTCACAATTTGATCAACTCTTTTGGGATTTGGAAGTGGAACTTCTTGAAAACAATGTTGCATTTGAAGTTATTGAAAAAATAAAAACAGATCTTAAGGCTAAACTTGTTGATACTCCATTGAAAAGAGGAGAAGTTGAAAAGACTATCCTTCAAAGTCTCAAAGAAAGTATTGAAGAGCTTTTGGATTTTGAAAGCTTTGACCTTATTGAAGCAGTGAAAAAAAAGAAAGAAAAGCCTTATACTATTGTATTTGTTGGTGTGAATGGCTCAGGAAAAACGACTACCATAGCGAAAGTTGCACATTTCTTAAAGAAAAATAATGTAAGCTGTGTTATGGCTGCAGGAGACACATTTCGGGCAGCGAGTATTCACCAGCTTGAAGAACAAGGAAAAAGGGCTGGGGTAAAAGTGATTAAACATGATTACAATGCTGATCCTTCCGCAGTCTGTTTTGATGCGGTAAAACATGCACAACAAAAAAATATTGATGTTGTTCTTATTGATACAGCAGGAAGACAACACTCCAATACAAATCTTATGGATGAGATGAAAAAAATTATTCGTGTATCAAAACCAGATTTAAAAGTGTATATTGGAGAAATGATTGCAGGAAATGATTGTATTGACCAAATAAAGGATTTTGATGCTGCAGTTCACATTGATGGAGTTATTTTAAGTAAAGCAGAGATTGATGAGAAAGGTGGGACTGCAATTTCTGTTTCCTATGTGACGAAAAAACCTATTTATTTCTTGGGGGTAGGTCAAGAATTAGATGATTTGAAATCTTTTGATAAGGAAGAACTCGTGAAAAAGATATTTTCATAGGAAACTTTAAATAGTCCTTTTGCTCATATATTTTGTAGAGGTGGTTTTATGGTTGTAAAAAAAGGGAAAAAAGAGGATACAAAGATTTGGGCATTTCTAGGGGTTTTTTTAACTCTCATTGGCTTTATTATTGTTCTTCTGACAAAAAAAGAGGATCAATATGCAATGTACTACGCAAAACATGGATTAGTTATTTTTATAGCAGCGTTAGTTTTAGGTCTAATATCAAATATTCCTGTCATTGGATGGATTATCTATGCTGTGGGTGGTGTAGGGCTTCTCATCCTTTGGGTTATGGCATTCATTGCAGCACTTTCAGGTGAGAAAAAAAGATTTTTTGTCTTGACAGATCTTGCTGAAAAGATAAACA
>CAYJSK010000102.1:0-1531 GCA_964372745.1 Candidatus Woesearchaeota archaeon | reverse complement strand
TCAGGTGAGAAAAAAAGATTTTTTGTCTTGACAGATCTTGCTGAAAAGATAAACATTTAATTTTTTTATTTTTTGGAGATAAAATGGTGAAAAAGAAAAAAACAAAAAAAATAAGTCAAGGGCTTGCTATAGCTTCTCTTCTTATCAATATATTTTTGGTTCCTGGATTAGGCACGATTATAGGTGGAAGGTGGAAAACAGGTTTGGCTCAGATAATCCTTTTTGTTCTGAGTTCGACATTGATCTTTGCTGGCGTGATTTTATCAACAATCCTTATTGGCATCCCAATCCTTATTGCTGGGGGGATACTCTACTTAGGCGCATGGGTATGGGCTATTGTGAGTGGTATACAACTCATTAAGGAATCAGAACAATAGATTTATAATTTCTATTTCTTTTTATTTTCACTATGAATCCTACTCTTAAAACAGAGCTTACTTCTCTTGCAAAAAAATATAACCATGATGATGATCCTTCTCATGATTTTGAGCATATACTGCGAGTATTACGAAATGCAGAAATCATAGCCAAAAAAGAAGGAGCTGATTTAGACATCGTTATTCCTGCTGCTTTGTTTCATGATCTTGTGAACTATCCCAAAAATCACCCCAAAGCAAAACTTTCCTCTGAACTGAGTGCACAAAAAACAGGAAAAATTCTTCGAAAGATGAAGGGCTATCCACAAAGTAAGATTCCTTTTGTAGAACATGCGATCTCTTGTTGTTCATTTAACAAAAAAGTTGTACCACAGAGTATAGAAGGAAAAGTTGTACAAGATGCAGATTGGTTAGAAGCTACAGGTGCAATTTCCATTATGAGAACTTTTACCACTACAGGAACTATGAAGAGACCATTTTACCATCTTGAAGATCCCTTTTGTGAACATAGGGAAGCAGAACCACTCCATTATGCAGTAGATCTTTTTTATGCCCGCCTCCTTCGTGTACAGGAAAGGCTGAATACGAAAACAGCAAAAGCACTTGCAAAACGAAGAACAGCATTCCTACAAACATTTTTAGATGAATTAAAACTTGAACTTGCGGGGAAGTAATAAGCTTTATTAAGCCTATAAATACCCTCTTTTCTATGGTTTTAGACAAATTAGGAAGTGCATTAAAGGAGACTTTATCGAAGATAGCGAAAAGCCTCTTTGTTGATGAAACAATGGTGAATGAGCTGGTGAAGGATATTCAGCGAGCACTACTTCAATCTGATGTCAATGTAAAACTGGTGTTTGAACTTTCCACGGCTATTAAAAAAAGAGCATTGGATGAAAAAGTTCCTCCTGGAGTTTCTCAAAGAGAATATCTTGTTACAATTGTGTATGAAGAACTCACTAAATTTCTGGGTGGAGAGAAGAATGAAATTGTTATTGACAAAACAAAAAAACCATTTAAAATAATGATGGTAGGCCTCTTTGGATCGGGAAAAACAACTTCATTAAATAAGGTCGCAAAATACTATCAAAAAAGAGGATTTAAGATTGCTACTGTGGGATTAGATGTGCATCGACCTGCAGCCCCACAACAAT
>CAYJSK010000101.1:1308-4072 GCA_964372745.1 Candidatus Woesearchaeota archaeon | reverse complement strand
AAAATACTGCTTTTTAAGGCTGTCATCAACAGATTTCCTGAAAAAGTCTCTTAAGTAACTCCAGATGACAAGAAATCGTGGTTGGTTGAATATACTTGAAACTTTATCATCAATAATAACATCTCCATCTCCATAAATCGTTTGACAAGTAACACTTCCATAATCACAAAAATCATCATTTTCACTAGTAACCGTAGAAAAACCATACGCATCTACAGAAGTCCCATAAGGAGTAACTAAAGGTTGAGCTATAAGAGTAAAAGTTTCCTCATCATTAGGACTCAAACGACCAATATACGCATCATTCAGATTCGTCCCATAAACATCCATGGGATCCATATAATCCTGTCCATACACATCATCAAAATTATTCACATAACATGCTGCACCAAACGTATCCAAACTGGCATCATAACGAGGAATACAAAGTTCAGAGCGATCACTTGCACAATTAGTAATATATTCTTCTCCAGCAATACATGCTGCAACATAATGCTGACTTCCCACACGATCTCGAAAACTTCCCACAGGGGACTCATACACACACCAGCTTTCTCCATTTTTTCTATTCATACCTAAAGTCAAATCTTTCTTATCCCATGCATCTTCAGCAGTTTGATAATACACAGGATAACTATAAAAATTACCAAACACAGACTCAACTGGGAAAGAAAAAGTACTCGAACAATCACCATTCACACACTCTGGAACACCAGACTTACTTGAACACACTTTTCCTTGCGAAGCACAATCTTCAACAACTTCAATATCGTTTCCGCAAGTATCTTGAGAAACTATTTCTTCTAAAGTATTACAATAGTTCAAACTTTCATCTTCTTGACAATCACACACATCAGCCGCTTCTAAACCATCCTCATCAAGATCACTTGAAATATCAGAACAATTTTCATTCGTATAAAAACCATATCCAGTACTAGAATCAAAAGTAGAATCCTCACACTCATTTTGTGTCACAGAAAAACATCCATCCTCACTCACACAACACCCAAGATCTTCTCCATGCTCCAATGCATAACACTCACTTTCAGAATCAACAGAAAGATACACAGCTTCTATGCCCGTACTTGTAGCTTCATACGCACAACTCGCTTCAGTCACATACAAATAATCAGAATCTAATTGACAACAAGTTTTTGCACAGCCAGAGACTCCATCACAGGCCTGATCAGCATAATATTCACCCTCAGCCACTTCACAACTATAATATCCTGCACCATCAGCACAACTTCCTTCCCCAGTCACACAACAACCAGTGCCACACCAAGTCTTTCCTTCACAGGAAGCACCAGCAGCAAAATAATCAGGAGTACTTGCACAATTACTTTCAACAGTATACACACAAGTATCCCCAGCAAGACTTTGTCCACAACAGCCATTCTCTTCTGCAAACACAAAAGGGACTACGAAAAGAATAACTAAGACTAATATCCACCCCTTCATAGGATAAATTAATACTACAGAATCTTTTAAAGCTTGTGGTAAGCTTTATATAAATCAACATCCCTAAAAAACAGAAATGAAAAAGTGGTATAAAAGTATAGAACTACTCATAGATAGAATTGTTCCATTTGCAGTAATTCTTCTTCTTTTCATTATTATCATTGAATTTTTCTTTTATGAGATCGCAGATAACTATCACACAATAATTAATATTCTTGACTATAGCATCCTAAGCATATTCATTCTTGACCTTATATTCAAATATCTAAGAATACGAAAAATAGAAAGATTTCTCAGAGAATGTTGGCTAGACATAATTGCAGTATTTCCTTTCTTTCTTATCTTCAGAGTATTCGAATCCTTTCTCATTTTCACAGAACTTCCCAAAGAGATCCGACAATTCCAACTTATTCTTCACGAAGGCACACAAATCTCTGAACAAAGTGCAAAAATCATTCGTGAAGCAGAAGAAGCAGGGAAGATTTCTCGTGTCAAAGCAATTGTTCGTATGTTTCGTGGTCTTGAAAACAGTCCAAGGATTTTAAAAGCCATGGCATTCTATGAACAGCCAGTAGGCGAACACCATCTGCATGAAGTGGAAGGGAAAAAAGAATATACAAAAGTAAAGAAATTTGCAGAAAAAGAAGAAAAGAGTATCAAGAAAGAGATTGAAAAAGAAGTGAAAGTCATTGAGAAAGATATCAACAAAGTCGAAAAGAAATTTAAAAAAAAGAAAAGCTAATCATAAATATTTTTTCTATGTCCCATTTTTATAACCAAGATTTGAAGAATATTTTTCTCCATATCAAAGATAACACGATAATCACCCACTCTAAGACGGTAGCCAGACATACCAATAAGCTTCTTAATATCACAAGATTCAGGCCTAATTCGCAATCTTTCGAGAGTCACAACAACTCGCTCTCTAGTAGACACATCTAATTTTTCAAGTTTTTTAAGAGCATCTGAAGAATAAATAAGTTCATACATCTACAAACCAAGCCTCTTCTTAACTTGCTCATGAGTATAGAACTTTCCAGCCTTTATTTCTGCACGAGCTTGTTCTATTTCTTTTTTTGTTTGTTCATTAACCTCTTGAGAATCCTCTAAAAGATCCCAAATAACCTCTTCATAACTTTCTCTATCATACATTTTTCGAGTCTTTAACTTTTCTAAAAGAGACTCACTAATCTGAATTGTTGTAACCATAGTAACTATATAACCGGCTATAGTAGATAAAACTTTCGAAAAAAGAAATAAATTTATATATCTCAACTGCTTCAAAACAACACAATGAAATACA
>CAYJSK010000101.1:0-1208 GCA_964372745.1 Candidatus Woesearchaeota archaeon | reverse complement strand
AAAAAGAAATAAATTTATATATCTCAACTGCTTCAAAACAACACAATGAAATACATCCTCTTCATCCTAAGCCTTATTCTTCTCACAACTTTTGTTGCTGCACAATGCTCAGATTCTGATGGTGGAAAAGACAAATATGAATGGGGCACAGTAACAGAACAAGAAGAAAGCTTTGAAGATGCCTGTGAGGGGGAAAATATCAAAGAATATTTCTGTAGTGTAGAAGGCATCGCATCTTACACCACTTTACCCTGTGTCAATGGCTGCCTTAATGGTGCCTGTGAACTTGCAAACGAACAACCAAAATCCTTTGCACCTGAAGAAGAGGGAAATAACTCTAATCTGAAAATGTACTTCTATGGCTTTATCATCTTACTCACTATAGGGATCTATGTCTACCTCTTTAAGTGGAAGAAGAAAAAGAAAGCCTATTAAAAGAGAAAGAAATATTTCTAAAGAATGGAAGATTGGCTAAACCCAGAATATCTCAAAAAGAAGAACATTGAAAAGCTCAGAAAACAATTTCTTAATAACAACCCTTTTCCCCATCTTGAACTAAAACACTTCTTGAAAGAAGAAAAGATACGAAAAATCATAAAAACACTAGAAAAAGAAGAATTTCTCGAAAAAGAATCAGACTTATTTAAATTCATGCAAACACACGACTTTGCAACATCCTCAACATCAGAACTACAAGAGCTCAGAACCTTTCTATCCTCAAAAGAATTCCTGAGCTTCATGGAAGAACTAACAAATATAAAATTAAAGGAAAACAGTATTGATATATCTGCCTCTATCTACCAAAACACAGACTATCTTCTGCCACATGACGACCAATTAGAAGGCAGAAAGATTGCATTCATGCTCTACCTTTCCACACTCGAAGTACGTGATGGAGGAAAGCTCATCCTCTACAAAACAAAGGGTTCTATTCCCAGAGAAGAAGAGAAAGCTATTATTCCAGAGATAAACTCCTTTGTATTTTTTAAGGTATCAGAGAAATCCTTTCATGAAGTAGAAGAAATGTATGTCAACAAACAAAGAATAACTATAGGAGGCTGGTTCCATGGAGCATATCATACATCCTCTGTATCTCAAGAAAGAAAGTATTGAACAACTACAAAAATCATGGAATAAAAAGGAAACCTTTCCTCATCTAGTTCTCACTAAATTCCTCACAAAAGAAACATACACAGAGAAAGAAAAAG
>CAYJSK010000100.1:0-4112 GCA_964372745.1 Candidatus Woesearchaeota archaeon | reverse complement strand
GGTTGAAAAGTGCACAGAGAAACTGTTGAAAATCAAACACGAGAAGCCTTAAATAGTTCGCTATAAAAGGCCAGTTTATGGTACGCGTCCCTTACTATGAACAAGAAAGAGAATACACTTGTGGACCGGCATCTGCACGTATGGTTCTTGCATCTGTAGGTGTGAAAAGAAAAGAGCATCATGTTGCACAAGTGTTGAAAACAAAAAAGCAAGGAACTTATGATAAAGCATTTCTTCGTCTTGTCACAAAATATAAAATTCAATGTGTATACAAACGCTATGGGACTTTAGCAGTTTTGCAAAGATTACAAAAACAAAAGTATAAAATTATTATCAGCTACTGGTACTCTCCAGAGAAAGTAGGGCATTATGCTGTTCTTAAAAAAATAGGAAGAAAATATGTGTATCTTCTTGACCCTTGGCTTGGACCAGAACATAAGTATAGTATTTCTTATTTTAAAAAAGTGTGGGGATGGAAACATTGTGCACACCCAGATAAGAATGTGTATTGGTTCTTTGCAGTGAAAAAGTAATTAAAGGAAAGGAGATATTTTTCTTTGTATGGTTGATGATGACCTTATTCCTATGCCAGAAGCTTTAGAAAATATTTTAGAGAAAACACAGATTAAAGCAGGACAAAGTGGGCTTCAAGTGCATGTTCACCAAATGATAGAAGATAGAAATATGTGCAGTATCAGGGGCTACCATCGGGTTGATGAAGAGCCAAGAGATCCTAACCCTCATAGTAAAATGGATTTGAGAAATCTTCTGCTTTGTTATGATTGTGAAGTCTTTTTTGGGATGTATGATGGCGTCTCTTATAGAGTTGTAAGAACTTAGTACATAAATTCTTTAGTATTATAAGGCCCTTGTTCTGGAAGATGGGATAATATATGTGCATATTGTTCAAAGCCGCTTATTCCTTCTAAATGAGTAAGTATGGGAAACTTCCCAATAATAAGCTCAGCTATTTCTGTGCCCGAAGAAAAACTTAACTCTCTTCTAAATTTAATTTGAGGAATTTCTTTTCCATAAACTTTAGCAAAGGGTTCTAAAGTTAAAGCTGGACTAATTATAAGCCGAGACCTGTAATGACCTCTTCCAATTTCCCTATCAATAAAGTCATTAGAAAGTTCACTAAAAACCCCCAGTATAGGCATTGTTCTTTCTCTTCTTCTTAAAACTAAAATAAGCTCTCCTAGATCCATATTAAAAGTTCTTTTTGCTACATTTGTTGTTTTAAAAGATATTTCCATAGCAAAATTTTTTTTCTTGGAAGTTATAATTCTTTCTACTCATTAGAAAAACAATAAAAACCTTTATATAGCGTTAATACTTGAAAAGCAAAGAGAAAAAAGGTGATCGATTGACTGTTATAACAAAGCTTACAGCGAAGGGATTTAAATCATTTGCAAAAAAAACAGAGATTCCTTTACTTCCAGGTTTTAACTGCGTATTGGGACCAAATGGAAATGGTAAGTCCCTCTCAAGTAGTAACAACTTGTTTGTCTTGGGAAAAGGGTTTATTTCCATTGGAAAACTTGTTGAAGAACATATAGCTAAAGCTGAAGAAATAAAAAAACTAGACGATGGGGTTTATGTTGATGGAAATGGATTAAAAATTTATTCTTTAAATTCCCATACTATGAAACAAGAAATAAAAGAAGTTTCGAAATTTATTCGAAGGGATGGAGAAGAATTTTTATATGAAATCCATACACGATCTGGAAGAAAACTTACAGCCACAGGTTGTCATCCAGTCATGAGTTTCAAAGATTCTCTTGTTAAGAGTTGTCTTATTTCAGATTTAAAAGAAGGGGAACGAATTGCAGCGCCAAGAAATATCAAAGGAAATTTTTCTTTTCATAAACCAAAACTTGCACGAGTATTTGGTTATCTTATAGGAGATGGGAATTTAGATAGAGGAAGAATAAGACTCATTAACCAAGATTCAGAAATTCTCGATGAATATAAAGAGCTTATGAAAGAACTATTTGGAAGAGAAAAGTTTTACCATTATAAAAAAGGAGAAAGTAAGGCTATTTCTCTAGAATTTAGTCAACCAGATATTTATGCTTATTTTGCAACTCAATTTGAGCATTTTAAGAATGAAAAAGGATCTATTAAAAAATTTATTCCACAAGAATTTCTTTCTGCAGATGATGAAACTATTGGAGAGATCCTTGGAGGATTATATGATACTGATGGGCATATCAACCCTCATGCTCCTGCAATTGAATTTTCTAATAAAAGTGAAAAACTTATCGATCAAATGCAATTTCTTCTATTACGTTTTGGAATTATTAGTGTTAAAGCAGAAGAATGGAAATGTGCAACAAATACTGAAAAAAAGATTAAAAGAAAATATTTTACTTTAAATATCACCAGTAATGAGAATTTGAAAAAATTCTTAGAACATATTCCTCTTCATCTTAGCTATAAGAGAAATGCACTAGAAGGAATAATAAAAAATGTTCATTCTAACCCAAACATCGACCTTCTTCCAAAAGGAGTAAATACAACTATAAAAGAAACAGTACAACTTTTAGGGCTGAAAGTTAAAAATTTACGAAAAGACTATCCAAAACTTGCAGCTTATACTGAGGATAGATGTTCTCCTTCAAGAGAAGGTGTACATGAAATTCTGGATCTTTTTATTGAGAGATGGTTTGAATTATATAATCTCTATGTCCATATGGACTTTGAAGCAAAAGAACTCACTGAAACTATGGATACTATGAATGTTTCTAGTACTACTGTCGCCCAAAATATTGGTGTATCAAGGCATATGATTAGGGATTATTGGGCAACAGAGAAATTTAAACCTAAAGCGAAAAACCATGTTAAGTATTATCATTATTTAAGAGAAGTACTTGCTTTCAAACTTAATGCATCTAGAGAATATTTAAGCACACTAAACAATCTTGCAACTTCAGATATCTTCTGGGATGAAATTGTTTCTATAAAGAAAGTTCCTGGTGAAGAATATGTCTATGATCTCACTGTTGAAGGAAACCATAATTTCGTTGCTGAGGGGTTGTATGCACATAATAGTAATATCGTAGATGCTATCTGTTTTGTCTTAGGAAAAAGTTCTGCAAAAGGTTTACGAGCGGAGAAATCTGCAAACCTAATTTACAATGGGGGAAAGCAAGGAAAGGCTGCGTCAGAAGCAGAAGTCACCATTCATTTTGATAATTCCAAAAAATCTTTTCCTTTAGAGGATAAAGAAATACGAGTTACAAGAGTTGTGAAGCAGTCCGGAAATAGCACTTACTATGTGAATGATAAAACAATGACGAGGCAACAAGTCTTAGACATTCTCTCTGCAGCGCGTATTGATCCTGATGGGCATAATATTGTTCTGCAAGGAGATATTGTGCATTTTATGGAAATGAGGCCTGTGGAAAGACGAGAAGTCATTGAAGATATTGCAGGGATTTCTCTGTTTGAAGAAAAGAAAGAAAAAGCAATGAATGAGTTGAATAAAGTGCAAGAAAGGTTGAATGAAGCAGAAATTATTCTTACTGAGAGAGAAAAGACACTAAAAGATTTGAAGAAAGACAGGGATCAAGCAATGGAATACAAAGAGCTTGAACAAAATATTGAACGGAATAAAGCCACGAGAGTACATCTTATGCTCAAAGAAAAAAGTGAAGAACTTGAAGGTGTTGAAAAGAAATATTTGGAGTTAGAAAAAGACATTACTGATATTCAAAAAAACATTTCTCTAAGCAAAAAAGACATTCAAGAAAAACGACGAGAAATAGAAGTCATTAATATTGAGTTGAATGAAAAAGGGGATAAACGACAGAGAGAATTAGGAAAAGAAATTGAAGATCTCAAAACAAAGATTATCAAAAATAGCTCCAGAAAAGACGTTTGTGAAAATGAACTGAAAAAACTCAAAGAAAGAAAGAAAAGCCTTGAAGAGAGCAGCAAAGAATATGAGAAAAAAGTGCAAGAAGCAGGAAGTAAACAGGAAAAATTACAGAAAGACAATGAAGATACGAAGAAAAAAGAAGAGCAACTCTTGCAAAAAATTGATGGATATAAGAAAAAACATGGTATTGTGAATCAAGATGATGTTTCAAAACTTCTGGAAGGGCTTG
>CAYJSK010000099.1:0-4202 GCA_964372745.1 Candidatus Woesearchaeota archaeon | reverse complement strand
GGGTGATGTTATCGCTGAGGATTAAAGATCGAGGGCTTTCAATGGTTTTTGTAATAAAATGTTGCGAAGCATAGTATTCTGCTAGTGCTTGTGCTATTGTGGATTTTCCTGAGCCAGTGGTTCCCGCAATGATGACTCCACGTGCTTTTGTTCTGACTCTTTCTTCAACTGATTCTGGAAGGTTGTAGTCTTCAATCTTTAAAACTTTAATTGGCCTCACTGCAGTGATCTCCCAGCCATCTGAGACAGGTGTTTTTGTAATGACAATCCTGTACTCTTTGTATTGAACAATGGTAGATCCTGGGCGCGAAATTTCAATGAATGCTTTTTGTTCTGATCGAGAGCGTTCAATAATTTCATTGGTCATCTTTTGAATTTCATTTTGAGAAAGAATCTTTTCTGTGACATTTATGAGTTGCCATTCTCCTGGTTTTCCTTTCTTTGCTCTGGGGGGGCAAGATTCTCGCAAATGGACAGACATTGTTTCTGGATCAAAGTATTGTTCAAATTCTAAGCTGTCTTTTCTATTTTCTTTTTCTAGAAAAATGACCTCTATGTTTAGTGCCTTTGCAGATTCAGATTGGATTTTGTCAGCAGTAATTAATGTTGCTGATTCTATGTATGCGAGATCACGAATATAAGAGTCAATTTCTCCTCCCCTTTTTGCTTCTTGTATTTGGTATAATGTTGGGCGTTCCCCAATGATTTTTAATTCTATTTTTCCTTTCTTTACAAGTCTTTGGAGTTCTTGTATTTCTTCAAGTCCAATAAGGCCTGTTTCATTCCCTGCGTTTGCTTGGTTTTCTAATTCAGCCATTACTGCTTTTGGTAAAAGAATAGCACCTTCAATTGTTCCTTCTTTGATCAGTCTAGAAATTGCTTTTTCAATGACTACTGACGTATCGACTACGTATTGCATAGTTGTAGAAAGTTTTTGAAGTTTAAAAGGTTTGTCTTCGAAATGTTTAAAAGTCTCTCTGTTCTTCTTTTTTGGATGTCAGATGAAGCTATCGCTGTTTTGTTTTCATTACAGAAGTGTTTGAAGAATATTCTTGAAGTTCTTGATTCTCTTACAAATGAAGATAGAATTATTTCTTTTCGAGATCAAGTGGATCATGCCATTTTGATTGTTGAGGGTACCATTCGATTGATACAAGAGCCTGTTGTTGAAGAGAGTGAATTTCTTCGAAGGAGGGCACAACAATTGGGAAGAACAAGAGGAAATCTTCATGCTCTTGCTTTGAGTGATTTGGAACAATTACAAGAAATGGTGAGACATTTTACGGAAGTGCATGCTCTTTTGATACAGTATACTTCTTCTTTTCCAGAGAGAGCTAAGCAGAGAAGGCAGATGAGTGTTGTTGATGATAAAAGATGGCAGCTTATGCAATTGGCGTATTTAGGGTATGTGCAGATGGAAGAGGAAATAAAAGAAGAGGCATTTTCTCTTTTAGAGTCTGCCTTAGGGCAGTTTTTTGTTTTTACAAAAAAATATGTTGCTTTTGGAAACTTTTTCCGTTAAAGTTTTCGTACAATAATTAAAAATGCAGTGTGGCCAAGCATGTCTGATTTGGGTCTCACTTTTTTTCCTTCAACATGCCATTCTCTTTCTAGGAGTTCTACTACTTTATCTACATGTTCTGTTGTTGTGTTACAAAATTCCATGACTTGTGTGATACTTGGTAGGTAGATAATAATTGTTCCTCCATTTTTGACACAGTTTAGGTTTACACGCCATGGTTCTGGAAGATCTAAAGTAAGAATATCAATATCTTTTTCGTCTATTTTCTCATACACATTTCCTTCTTTGAGTTCTACATTGTCCCTTTGTAGGAAGGTGAGATTTTTTTGTGCAAGAGCAAGATGTTCTTTATTTATATCGTAGGAGATTACTTTCTTTGCATATTTCCCCATGAGTGCTGCCACTAGGCCACATCCTGTACCTGCATCAACAACAAGAGAATCTTTCCCTACTCCTGAGTGTATGAGAATGTATCCTAGGTCTTTTAAAACTAACGTTTGTGGTCCGCGAGTTATTTTTTTTATTTGGTCTACAAAGTTTGCATCTAGGGTAAAAAATTCTTTTCCAGAGTGTGAAAGAACTTTTCCTTTTGTATTTTCGATGTCTTTTTCTTTGAGAATGCCGTCAGGTGTGTGAAGATCTCCTGAAGCCCAATAGAATTTCTTCTTTGTTTTTGGTGTCGTTTGGATTTCTCCTTCTTTCCAAAAGTATCTTTTCTGATCACGTAGGATTATTTTTTTTATCATAGTATTTTTGCCTTTAATTTGTTTATTAATGTTTGTTTTTAAGAGTTTATTTCTTGACTTTCATTTATTTTCTCTTGTTTTTTTTCTTTTGAGTTTACAACTCTTTTTACTCCACTGTTACAGCTTTTGCAAGATTTCGAGGCTGGTCTATTTCTCGTCCGTTTGCATTGGCTATATGGTATGCAAGGAGTTGTAAAGGTAATACATTGAGAATAGGGGTAAATTCCCAGCGAACTTTAGGAATAAGAATAATATCATTACTTAAACGTTCAATTTCTGGAGTGATTTCGTTACAGATGCAAATAATTTTTCCTCTTCTACTTTTGACTTCTTCCATGTTTGAAATTACTTTTTCATAGACAGTATCTCTTGTGACTAAGAAGACTGAAGGAGTATTTTCATCAATCAAAGCAATAGGGCCATGCTTCATTTCACCTGCTGGATAGCCTTCTGCAGGGATATAGGAAATTTCTTTGAGCTTTAATGCACCTTCCATAGCCACAGGGTAATTAATATCACGTCCAATAAACATAAAATATTTTGCATCTTTGTATTTTTCTGCAATTGATTTTACATCTTGCGTTTTAAAAAATGCTTGAACTTTTTCAGGGAGTTGTTCAAGTTCTTCTATGAGGTTTGCACGATAGTAGGGATCTTTGTTTACATACATATTTAGAAGTGTCATTGCAATGATCTGTGAAGTGAATGCTTTTGTAGATGCGACACCAATTTCTGGGCCTGCGTGAAGATAGATCCCTTGGCTACATTCTTTTGCAATAGAAGAACCTGTGACATTGACAATACCTGCAACGGAACATCCTAGTTTTTTAGCGAGACGAATTGCCTCTAATGTATCTGCTGTTTCTCCAGATTGAGAGACTGCAATGACTAGATCTGTGCTATAGAGCATAGGTTGTCTGTATCTAAATTCTGAAGCATGTTCTACCATGACAGGAAGATGGGACGTTTTTTCAATGATGTATTTTCCCACTAAGGATGCATAATAGCTTGTACCACAAGAAACAAAAATAATTCTTTTGACATTTTCTTTTTTGATAGAAATATTATCTATATGTCTGATTTTCCCTCTGAAACAATTTTTTATAGTTTCTGCTTGTTCATAAATTTCTTTTAGCATGAAATGTTCGAATCCAGTTTTTTGTATTGCTTCTATACCAAAAGGTACCGTTTCTATTTCCATGTTAATGTCTAGTCCAGAAAAGTCTTTTATTTTGTAACCACTTTCATCAATAGATGCCATTTGTTTTTCGTTTAAGTAAATCACATCTTTGGTATATTCTAAAAAAGGGCTTGGGTCAGAGGCAATGAAATATTCTTTTCCATTTACTCCCAGAACTAGAGGTGAACCTTTGCGTGCACAAAGAATTTGTGTGTGGTCTTTATGTATTGCAACAATACCAAATGCTCCTTCTATTTTTGTAAGCATTTTTCGAAAGGCTTGTTCGAAATCACCATTATAAAAAAACTGAATAAGATGTGCAATGACCTCTGAGTCTGTTTGAGAGCGAAATGTGTAGTTGTATTTTTCTTGTAATTCTTTTCGTAGTTCTGCATGGTTTTCAATAATTCCATTGTGCACAATTGCTATTGTGTTGTCCATAGATGTGTGTGGGTGGGCATTGATATAGTTTGGTTCCCCATGTGTGGCCCAACGAGTATGAGATATTGCAATTGTTGCATCCTTTCCATTTGCAAGTGCTATAAGTTCGTTTACTTTTCCTTTTGTTTTTACAATGTCTATTTGATTTTTTTTGACGATTGCTAGACCTGCAGAATCATAGCCTCTATATTCTAGTCTTTTTAGGCCATGAAGAACAATAGGCACCCCGCTTCTCTCACCAAAATATCCGACAATTCCACACATACAGATTCATGCAGACTTTGCTTTTATAAGAATTATGGATTAGAAGAAG
>CAYJSK010000098.1:3852-4251 GCA_964372745.1 Candidatus Woesearchaeota archaeon | reverse complement strand
ATCCTTGTACACTCATCTCGGTTAAAATAATCGGAGCAGAGCTCTTTGTATTCGGATCCCAACAGGGAATAAATATCCAAAAATAATCCTTGGAACAGGAAAGCTTGTTTCAAGAACAAGACCTTTTTCATGAATGAATCTTTTTTCCTTTAGAATTCTTGCTACGAACAGCAAAGAACCATCTTTTCTCCTTATCTGGAGAGTTTTTATCTACAGTATTCCATATTTTCAAGAAAGAAAGAGGACTATGTCGTATTCTTCCATACCAAGCATCTAAGATCCAAATATTTTTCCAAGATATTTTTTCAATCACCACATAATGTGTCCTATCTTCATCAAAAAGATAATAATTCACAATAATCCTATATCCCTCTTTATACACTTTTTTTAGTTCTGCAA
>CAYJSK010000098.1:0-3842 GCA_964372745.1 Candidatus Woesearchaeota archaeon | reverse complement strand
AAGGAAAAGTTTTGTTTCTTGTTCCATATTTTCCATTCGTTTTAAGCAGACGTATAACTTGCGCTTCTGTTTTAGAAATTCCTAAAGAAGCTAAGACCATGCGAAAACATGCAGCACCACAACTCCAAGATTTTTCTTGTTTGAAAAAAGGAATAGGAATCATAAAAAAAAGAGTGTAAAAAAGTTTAAATACTTTTGTATTAAAACAAATACTTCCTTCTCAGTAAAATATGTAACTTCTGCTGAATAAGCTTTGCTTTATGCAGAAAATGGCTATGCAAAACTTGAATTTTTTTACTCAATACAACACCAGACAATGCAACCCAGAGGAAAAATATTTCAAGAAGAAGAGTAATAGATCTTTGTGAATAAAAAAAGTGTATTTCTCATTCTTCTCTCAATCATATTAATAACTGGATGTAGGACTGAAACAGAAAATAGTTCTGAAACAGAGGATACCTGTCATCCAGCAGAAGAATATTTTCTCTACTATGGAGAAAGCATATATATTGGAGATCATACTGTAACTATACAAGATATTACTGATGCCGCTGTAGATGTTGATGGCTCCTCAAGTTACATAGGGACAGGAAGCAGTTTAGAAATAAACACAGTAACAATAGCTCCAGCATCTACAGATGTACAAGAACCTATAGAACTCAGCTCGACACTCATTACATTATCTTGTTAAAAAACTAATCACTCAACTTCGTCCCACGTGAAAGACTTTCTTCCCAAGCACTTGAAGTAATTTGAATAAACTCAGCTTTTTCCTGCATCTCTGTTATCGTCCGTGCCCCACAATAGCTAAAACCACTCTGCACTCCTTTGAGGATTCCTTTGATTACTTCTTCAACTGGGCCTTTATAGTCAACAAGTGTTGCAACACCTTCAACAAAGATATCTAACTTTTCTTTGATCTTCTTCCCTTCCTGACTTTCCTTTCGTTCATGATTACTATCATACGAAGCACTTCCCATATACCTCTTGTACCTCTTTCCATCCTTCATGATAATCATTCCAGGTGCCTCATCAGTCCCTGAAAAAAAACTTCCCGAAAATATACTTGTCGCACCAGCAGCAAGAGCCTTAGACACATCTCCTGGATACTTCATTCCACCATCTGCACACACAGGAACTCCATACAACTTTGCAACAGAACACACATCCATCACTGCAGTAAGTTGTGGTACTCCTGATCCAGAAATAATTCTAGTAGTACAAACAACCGATGGCCCTATACCAATCTTTAATCCATCCGCACCAGCTTCAATAAGATCTTTGGCAGCTTCAGCAGTTACAATATTTCCAACCATCACATCTATAGAAAAATTACTTTTCAACTCTTTCACTCGTTGAATGACAAGATCAGAATGTGCATGAGCTATATCTAAAATAAGAACATCTACACCAGCAGCAATCAAGGCCTCTGCACGTTGTAAAGTATCCTTCACACCGATAGCCGCACCCACACGCAACCTGCCTTTGCTATCCCTATTTGCCTGTGGCCACATTTCTATTTTCATAATATCTTTTGTGGTAATGAGGCCTAATAAGCGTCCATGCTGTAACAAAGGTAACTTTTCAATACGATGCGTATGTAATAATTCTTTTGCTTCATCTAAATTAATCCCATAAGGAGCAGTTATTAATTTCTCTCGTGGAGTCATCACTTCAGAAATTCTTTTCGTTAAATTTGTTTCAAAAAGATAATCTCGAGAGGTAAAAATACCCACTAACTCATCCCCTCGTAACACAAGAAGGCTTGTCACACTTTCACTTTTCATCGTTTCAATTGCTTGTCCTAAAGTAATATGCTCTTGCACAGTCAATGGATGCTCAATGACATAACTCGTACTTTTTTTAACTCTTTTCACTTCCTCTACTTGCTCTTCAATCGTCCCAAACTGATGTATCACTCCAAGTCCACCATTTCGTGCCATAGCAATAGCCATTTTATGTTCTGTCACAGAGGCCATATTAGAACTCACCAGAGGGATATTCAAAGAAATATTCTTTGTAAACTTTGTATGCAAATCAGCCTCACTTCGAGAGCTTAATGGTGTTCTCTTCGGAACCAGAAGCACATCATTATACGTCAGTCCAGTACGAATTTGCATAAAAAAAATCCTCATTTAAGAGTTTAAAAAGATATAGAAACTAAAAAAGAAAGAAAAAAAGAAAAAATTACTTCTTCTTACAGTGCATACAAGCAAGGGCAACAAAATTAGATGCGATAACAAGATGCATCAACAAGATACCATAATCTGTTCTATACACCAAAAGCCCTGCAATCACTAAAATAACTGCTGGCGGAACCGCTGTATATTCTAATTTCCATCCGATAAGCACAGCAAGCCCTGATCCTATTTCAAAAACAATCAGAAGCCATGTAAAAAACATCGCTGCAGGAAACCCTAACCCAGCAAGCATTCCCGAAACTGCACTTGGCCCGATAACAAAAAGTTTCAATAATCCTGGAACAAGCATCACTAACCCTAAAAGTATTCGATTTACTTTACTTGCAATATCTAAATATTTCATAAGCCATACCTCCAACAAGCTATAACACAACATTTTATTTAAGGCTTTGCAAAAAGCTGAATCGTCTCTTCTACTTCCTGAGCAACCCCCTGAATACAATCATAGCTTTCAATCTCAGAAGAACTAACCCAAGCATAATCAGTAAAAGATCCATTCTCCAAAACAACATCCCCTTCTTTATATCGAGCAGCAAACTTCGCTAATACAACGGGAATACCATCTGGTCTGATAAATGCAACACTATTGATATAATGCAGATCATCATGAATGAGAATTCCTGCTTCTTCCTGTGTTTCTCGTACAAGCAACTTCTCAATCGCATCTTCATAATCAAGCACATCCCCATTTCTTCGTGTAGGATTTTCTAAGGGAAGATCATTCCACTCTAACTTCCCTCCAGGCACACAATATTTTCCTGGATGCACTTTTTCACTTGCACTTCTTTTAAGAACAAGACATTTCTTATCAGAATCCCTATACACCACAACATTGGCAACAAAGTAAAATAATTTATTGTGCTGAGCATGATTCAAATGAATTTCTTCTGCAGGCATACAAAAAAGAAAGGAAAGGACTATTTATGTATTTCTGAGATATTTTACATAGAAAAAAATCACTACTTCATTCCATGAGCAAAAGGTACACGAGGGATAAAGAAGGAATAAACTGTTGCAAAAAACGCAATAGTATACCAACCAAAGCCTAAAGACATACCAATAGCCCCAGCAAACCACAAACTAGCTGCAGTTGTAAGATTACTCACTTTATATCCACCAGCTTTCAAAATAATACCCCCACAAAGAAAACCTACACCAGTGACAACTTGAGCAGCAATACGAGTGGGAGAACCAGGATCCATTAAGAAGGAAAGAAAAGTAAACAACATTGCCCCAGCAATAACCAAACAATGTGTACTCACACCAGCCACTCTCCCTCGAGATTCTCTCTCTAAACCAATAGCATAACCAAAAATAAGAGCTAAAGATATCTTCAACAGAAACTCCCATTCATATCCTGTCCAAATCTCTATCATATTATTTTCAAAAGCAGACGAATTTAAATACTTTTACTCCTATAAACAAAGCATGCCTCAAGAATATTCTGTAGGAATTATCCTTTTCAACAAAGACAAATATCTTCTCCTTCAATATCAAAAAGGTCACTGGGGATATGTCAAAGGAAATAAAGATAAAGATGAAGAAGCAATAGAAACGGCAAGAAGAGAACTTTTAGAAGAAACAGGATTAGAATCATTCTTTCTCGTCAAAGACTTTCAAGAAAAAGAAGAATATTTCTAT
>CAYJSK010000097.1:0-4261 GCA_964372745.1 Candidatus Woesearchaeota archaeon | reverse complement strand
CCTCAATTAGAAGGTTATGTAGGATAACTTTCTGTTCTTTTGGTAGCATGGGGAGTGGGCCGCTTTGTTGCCAGTTCTCTTTTCTCTGAGGGGCCATCTTATGAGGAATTACTACGCTTCCATCCTGGTCTTTTTGTGGGTGCAGCCTTTGGAAGCCTTCTTTTTCGTCCAAAGGTTTCTTCAAAATCTTTAGAAGCTTGGAGATTGTATAAAGAAATTACTTCTGTTGAGTTATAGATAGCCCATGAATCCTAAGGTGATGAGAATTATAATAATTATAAGAAGACCTGTTCCAAAATTGAGAAAAAGAATCTTTTGATCTTTTTCATTTCCACACCTCATTAAGTATACCAAAATATGTAAATATTGCTAAAACCAGTAAAGAAATTATCCTCCAGTTTTCATTCTCTAAAGTGATCTTAATAAAGTCATAGAGACTGACTAGGATTAGTACTGTTGTTACTAGCATAAAATAGACAAATGAATATTCTTTCAAAGATTAGGTAAACTTCATTTTTAAAAAAAGAGAGGGAAAAACTCCCTACTCATTGTCCATTACCGTTTTTATGTAACTCATTGATTTAATGTCTGTAATGATGGTTTTATGCACGAACCATTTCCCATCTTTGCTGATGTGCATGAAGCTTTCTACTACAGGCTGGTCGTTTAGTTCTTGTATTTTTCTTGCTGTTAGTTCCAATAGTTGTGTTTCTTCCATTTTTTCTCCTTTTTTATCTAGCTCCCGCTAGCAAAAATGTTATCTGTTCCAAAATATTTATGCGATGAAGTCTTGGACTTCAGACCAGGGATTGTAGATTTGCCTTATCTGGTTAGGCTATTCCAGTCCTTATCTCTTTCTAAGAAAATTCTTTTCATAAAGCTTTGCACAAAAAAATCGAAAGATTTCCGAAAAATCCGGAAGATTTTCGGATTATCGACTGAGGTTTATTTTTCATTCTTTTTTTTGAAAAAAAATTGGAGAAGGTATATCATAGTAGCTATACTGATAAGACTGAGATATAGGAAAAGAAAACTCTTCATCTTTTCTTTAAACAAGGGTCACAACGATATTTAGGAATGGTTATGTGTTGGGAACTAAAAACTTCCATGTCTTTGCCACAATCAAAACAATTCACTAACTTCATATGCTTGGAAAATGCTTTATCTTATATAAATGTTTGGGTATATTGGTTATGAGTTTATAAAAGAAAATTTTTTGAAGAAAAAAATTTTAGCTCGTATCCCGAGGAAGGATACGAGCACTGATTAAAGTGTGGGTTTGGGGGTAAACCCTCAATTACTCTCTAATATCCTGCAAAGTCAAGACCTAAATCTCGTGACATTGCAACAGATTCACTTTGTTTCTTTTTTGCACTGCCTCTTCCTAGGATATAAGGTGATTGTACTCCAGTCACGATTGCCATGATTCGAAGTTTTCCTCTCATATCTTCAGAAATTCTTGCTCCCCAGATAACGTTTGCATCGCTATCAAGAGCTGCAGTGATCATTACTCCAGCTTTATTTACTTCATCAAGTGTTAAATCAGCTCCACCAGTAATGTGGATGAGTGCTCCTGTTGCGCCTTCGTAACTCACCTCTAATAATGGATTCCCCAAGGCTCTTTTTACTGCTTCGTCAACTCTTTTCTCTGAACTGGATTCACCAATACCTACGACAGATACATCTCCATTAGACATAATTGCTTTTACATCTGCGTAGTCTAGGTTTACCAGTGATGGCACTGCGATAATCTCTACAATCCCTTTAATCATTGTGGAAACAAGTTCGTTTGCAACAGCAAATGCTTGTTGTACTGGCAAGTTTCCTGCAATCTCTACAAGTCTGTTGTTATCAATAACGATTACTGTATCACATATATCTCTTAACTGTTGTAGCCCGTATTCAGCTTTTTCAATTCTTGCTCTTTCTATGTTGAAGGGCATGGTTACAGAACCAATGACAATAGCTCCTTCTTCTTTTGCAATCTTTGCTACAACAGGAGCACATCCTGTTCCTGTGCCTCCACCCATACCAGCTGTAATGAAGACCATGTCAGAGCCTCTCAGCATCTGTTTAATTTCAGATAGTTGCTCTTTTGCTGCTTCGTATCCTTTTTGTGGGAAGCCACCACATCCAAGACCTCGTGTAAGAGATCTTCCAATTAAAAGTTTTTTATCAGCTTCTACAAGATCGAGATGTTGTTTATCTGTGTTCATAGCGAGAATTTCTGCACCCTGTACTCCTTTTTTATAGAGCCAATTGGTTACATTTGTTCCTCCACCACCACAGCCAACTACCTTAATATTTGCTTGTCCAACAGTTTGTGTTGGTTGCGTCTGTGTATTCATGTTTTGCAATGCGTTTTGTACTAAAAAATCCATTTTCTTTACCCCATATACCCTTGTTTTATGTACTTGACTAACTAAATGTTTATTAATTAGTTTGTACTATATATACCTAGAACAACGCCAGTTCGCCTGAGATCTTTTCGCCAAAAAAGATTTCAAACAATCGAATCGCCAAATTCGATTAATTTTATATTTATATAGGTAGACTTAGCTTTCTTATAAATATTTATGGCCTTTAATGTGTATTTTCTGGACTAGCTTTTCCACTCGTAAAGTTTAAATAGTACTTTTCTTTCAAAACTTTGTGAAAACTGAAGGAGTGTATAGTCCATTTCAACGATCCTTACGACTGGTTGCTTTTGTGTTGTTTCTTCTTTTTTCTCTGTATTATCTCTCTTTGCTTGTTTTAGATTTTCAGTGGAGTTCTCTCTCTTTTGTTGTTCTTGCTTTTTTTCTGGCTATTCTTACTATTGATTTTCTTTCAGGATTACTCCATTGGGCAGCAGATACTTGGGGAACTGTAGAGTGGCCACTTGTGGGAAAAAGTATTATACAGTCTTTTCGACTCCATCATACAGACCAAAAAGGTATCACAAGGCATGATTTTGTAGAAACGAATGGAGATGTGGCTATCGTTGCTGTGTTGGTTCAGGCTTTAGGGCTGGTGTTATTTCAGTTCTTTGTTTTTCATTATTTCTTGGTCTGTTATTTTGCCTTTGTGACGATTATTGGGCAGATGACAAATCAGTTTCACAAGTGGGCGCATCAAGATACAGCACCGCGGTTTATTTCGGTGTTACAAAAGTATCATGTTATTCTTTCCCCAGAGCATCATGGGACACATCACACAGCTCCTCATGAGAGTTATTATTGCATTACTTTTGGTTGGTTGAATCCTTTTCTGACTGCAATACATTTTTTTCCTTTCTTAGAGAAGCTTGTTATGCTGAGTACGGGTTTACAACCAAGAGTGGATGTTGTTGTCAAGAAGAGAATGAAGCGTATTATGAAAAATCTTGGATAAATTTCTTTTGTACATAAAATATGTACTCTCTATGGATTACCTTATTCTCTTTCCTAGTCCTCTCTATTCTAGCATTGTGGAGGTGCTATCATGAAAACACTATTGATGTTAGGAACATTGGGACAAGAACACATTTCTTTTGAAAGAGAATTGCCTTCTTTTGCAGAAGCATTTGTACTTAAAAAACAAACAAGCCTAGAACAGCTTGTGGGAATGAAAGTAGAAAGGGAAATAGAAGAGGACTTGATGTTTGGGGTAGATCAATATGAATTCAGGCTTATGAAAAAAGGAAATTATGAACTCTTTCTTTTTGGAAGAAGCAGAGAGAATTCTCCTTACTGTTCTTTTGAACACTATCCTGCAATAGGAATTGCTTTCAGAATTGAATTTTAGGTGGGAATAATGACAAAATGTTCATTAGAGCTACACATAGATTCCATAAAAAGTAAAATTTACACTTTAAGAGGTATGCAGGTTATGTTGGATGAAGATTTGGCTAAACTCTACAAAGTAAAAACAAAACGATTAAATGAACAAGTTCAAAGAAATATTGAGCGATTTCCACGGGAATTTATGTTTAAATTAACCTATTCTGAATGTGACTCTTTGAGGTCGCAATCTGAGACCTCAAAAAAGAGTAAAGGGGGAAGAAGATATTTACCTTATGTTTTTACAGAGCAAGGAGTAGCAATGCTTTCTGGCGTTTTGAAAAGTGATACTGCTGTAAAAATAAGCATTCAAATAATGAGTACCTTTGTGGCTATGAGACAGTTTCTCTCTTTAAATGCTCAAGTATTTAACTTCGTAGCCAAGACGTCTATATCCTAAATTGTGTTAGGGTATAGATGAATTGGCGTAGCCTGACCAAAAGAGATATAAATAACAAAGA
>CAYJSK010000096.1:0-4311 GCA_964372745.1 Candidatus Woesearchaeota archaeon | reverse complement strand
CCAAGCATTAAATGATCAATTTATTGAAGATCTCATTGTAGAAGCACAGAGTGCAGGTGTTTCCAAGATTGGACTTTTCTTACACGCGCGACAAGAACCAGATAGACCACCAACGTACTCTGAAGATCATGACACCATGGTGCTAGAAGCATATGAAACATATCCAGATATGATTATTCCTATGCTTGGAGGCTTTGACCCTGCTGATCCTGATGCAGTATCTTACGTAGAAGAACAATTGAAAACCGGAAAATGGAAAGGTATTGGAGAACTGGATTTACGAAACCAAGTGAAGAAGACTACAACGCCTATGAATGATCCAACTATGATGGAAATTTATGTGCTTGCTGCAGAGTATGAGGTTCCTATCTTTTTTCATTATGATGTTTGCTACGAAACAGACTGTGATTCTGGAAAAGCAGAATATGAAGAAGCAGTTGCGGAAAATCCTGATACTGTCTTTATCATTGCGCATAGATGTGATGAAGATTTGATGAAAAAATATGATAATCTCTATTGTGAACCTGAAAATCTTGATTCTCATTTACCCGATGCTTCCCTGTTAGATAAAGTTATGATGGGAACAGATGCACAACATACGGATCTTAAGGTGCAAGGAGGAAAATATAGTTATGGAGAATATATTGCAGCAGTGCGTGAAAATCTCGCAAATCTTGATTCTGAAACTCAAACGAACATTTTACATGGAACAGCTGAAGAAATATTTCATTTATCCTAGAAAAGTATATTAATATAATCAGTATATAGTTTTATTCATGAAGGTATCAGCTGTTTTAAAAATCTCTTTTGTTTGCCTTGTTATTTTATTGCTTTTTGGTTGTTCTCAAGAAGTAGAGCGGCAAGGAGCTCTCTCTGATTCTAACTCTGAGTCAGAAACATCAAGTAGTTCTTCTGATGGTTCTACTCCTTCCTGGGTGCCTGACCAGCCATCTAATGGGCCATGGAAATCTAATTTGTATATGGCTACTTCTGATGATGGTTTAACTTTTAGCGGCAAAGAATTTATGTTAGAGCATGTTGGTGTTCCGAATCTTTTACTTACTTCTTCTGGAGAATTGATTGCAAGTTACCAATATTTTTCTTATGACAATGAAGACCTGTTTGGAGTGATTGCCTACTCTCTTTCTGAAGATGATGGAAAAACTTGGGCAGATCCTGTTGCAGTAACTATTGAAGGTTTGCCTGAAGCAACAACCAGTACACCAAGTGGACCAGGAGAAGTTACGGTTACACAAGCTGTTGATCCAACACTTGTAGAACTTTCTGATGGTTCTCTACGTTTCTATTTTACCTACCAAGAAGAAGGAAAAGACCAGCCATATCCTGCATCTGCAATAAATACTGATGGGGATATTGCAGGAATATTTGTCTATGAGGGCCCTAGCCTTAACTCCTCAGTAGACTTTGCACTTCTTGATCCTTCTGTAGTCTATTTTAATGGGCTTTGGCATTATTATACCTGGAACGTTGCACAAGCAGGAATAGGTGGAAGTGAACCTGTTACCTATCAGGAGGAGTATGATAACTATCATGGTACTTCTGAAGATGGTCTTACCTTTATGCTTGAAGATCCTGTCACTCTTTATATGGGCTTCTTAGGAGAAGTCATTGCAGTTGATGGTGGACTTCGATTCTATGGTACTGGACAGGGTGGAGTTGTCTCTGCATTCTCTGAAGATGGATACACTTGGGAAATGGAAGATGGTTCACGAATACAAGGGGCAGATCCAGGAGTTGCACAATTAGAGGATGGAACTTTTGTTATGATTTTTACTGGTCCAGAATCTACTTCTTCTATCCCTCCTGCTAATTAATTTTGCTTAGGAAAGCTTTATATTTCTTCTTAGGATTTACTCTTTTATGGTACTTTTTTTGGGGGCGGACGAAGCAGGAAGAGGACCAGTCATCGGCCCCCTAGTCATGTGTGGAGTAGTCGTCGAAGAAGATGCTCTAGCGAAGCTTGCAGAGATTGGTGTAAAAGATTCTAAACTTCTTACTCCCAAAAAAAGAGAAGCACTGTTTGAACCTATCAAAAAAATTGTCAAATCATACAAACTTATTATTGTTGAACCTGCAGAAATTGATGAAGCAGTGAACTCGAAAACAACAAACTTGAATAATTTAGAAGCAATTAAAACAGCATTAATCATTAATGAGTTGAAACCAGATAATGCTATCGTGGATTGTCCAAGTAATAATATCCCTGCATATAAAGAATATTTACAAAATCTTCTTACCATTAAAACTGAATTAATTCTGGAACATAATGCAGAGAGACATCTCCAAGTTGCTGCAGCTTCTATCCTTGCAAAAGTAACACGAGATAGAATCATTGAAGATCTAAACAAAAAATATGGAAATATGGGGTCTGGATACCCGAGCGACCCTAAAACGAAAGCCTTTCTCTTGAAAAATGCAAAAAAGTATCCTGAAATCTTTCGAAAGTCTTGGGCTACATACAAGAACGTTGCACAAAAAAATATTGGTGATTACTCAACCTAAATCTTTTTAAAAAGCCTTTTTATTAAAAAAATAATGGAATGGGATGCACAAAAAAGTTTAGGATATCTTCCCAAAAGTCTACAATGTTATTTTCAAAGTGAAGCAGCATATCTTCAAAGACAACTTTCTCTCCACCAATTAACTGTTGTTCTTCGAGAAGCTCCTGAATCAAGACATTCCAACCATAAGATTCGTATCGTTAGTGATGAGAATCCAGAATGGTATAGGGCACTGTATGCAGAACGAGGAAGAGTGAGGCGTTACCTTTCTTTGCCTTCTTTAGAGCGTATTGCGAAAAGTTTGGATAAGAACTTTGATCCAAGAAATTTGTCCTATAGCTATGATACTCTGTATAGGAATCTTATTTTCTCTCGTCTTACTCAAGGATGTGAAGACCTTATGGATTATCTTCATCCCAGTTCAGAAGTGTGTTCGTTTTTTGGGCTTCCTTGGAAAGCAGAACAAGATATTGTCCCACTTGAAGAAGAGATTTCTTTCTAGGTGTAAAGATCTCTAGGAAATAATGCTGGGAATATTTCTAAGAATTGTCTTCTTTTATATGATTGGTGAGCAACCTCGGGCCTCTCTGTACGAATACGATGATCTTCTAGGGTTAAGATTTGCAGTTCTACAGGAACTCGCTCGTAAAATATTCCAGGCATAGAAAAAGTTCTTTGTACGGGTACAGGAATTCTCAAAGTAAATTTAATGACGCCATATTCTGCACTTGATGCTGAACCTGTTTTATGTTTTCTTGTATCTTTATAGCTCTCAAAAAAACCAATAGGCCTTGTTTCCTTTCTAAAAAAGGTGACAAGTGCATCTCTCTCTTTATCATTTTCTACAATCAATTCTGCACCTAAATAGTCTTTTATTTCTTCTGCTTGTTCTTGTTCTTTGTATATTTTCATGAAGATAGATTTGTAGTTAGGAATATCCCTTTGATCAGCACCAAGGTATTTTACTCTAAAAGGCATAGAAAGATCATTTGAAGCATAGACTTTTATTTCTGGAACTGTCTCCCAGGAAAAACGAATAGCACCTTTTTTCTCACAAGATGTTTTGTTTGTAAACCCAAGAAGATCTTCTAAGCTTTTCCTCACCAGAGGGGCATACTGTACTGCATTTAAAACAAGAGGGCACTCATCAATCGTTGTCGTTCTATATCCCCATTCTAATATTCGGCATGCTTCATATGCTTCTCTTTTCACACGATTTCTGAAAGTTGCTTCTTGTCTTCCTCTTTCAAAGTTAAAACTTGCATCTCCTACAAAGCGAAAGATATCAAATGGCTCTCTTGGAACATGCACTTCTAAGTCTTCAAAAAGATCAGGTATATGGTCCTGAAGCAAGGCATTTATTGCTGCAACTCCCCTTTGTATTGATTGATAAAACAAAACATTTACTTCTTCATCGGATTTTCCTGGGAAAAGGGTAAAACGAAATGCGTTTAGAGGGTAACTTTTTTCCCTTCCCAAAACTGCAAGACGCGTTGTATTCTTCCCCAGAAAGGGCATAGTAGGATCTAGAAAAGGAAATGTTTTCCAAATAACTGGAGCATTTGATTCATGTGCATAGAGATCTTCTTGAAAATACATAGAAAAAATAATTTATAAGATATTTAAAAATCTACCTAAATAAAGAAAAGGAGTAAGATAATATAGATCAAGGGGACAGCCCAAAGCACATTATACTGTGTTCTTCTATGCAAGCGATCGACCACTTCTGTTTTCTTTCTTTCTTGCAACTCTAACATTGCAACGTTAATAATGAAACTAAAGAGAAGAA
>CAYJSK010000095.1:0-4323 GCA_964372745.1 Candidatus Woesearchaeota archaeon | reverse complement strand
TATCTTGTAAAGAAGCTCCTCTTTCTGGAGCTGTTTTTAAAACTAAATCTGTAATATCACTAAATTTTTTATGAGGGTCTGCAGGTGCAGGGTTTGTGTTTGTCATTGTGTGTTTACCATCCTTTTTTGTTACTATTGAGTGACATAAGTACTATTTAAACCTTATGTTTTGCCTCTAGGAGGGGTATAATGCCCGAATTTGAGCCTTTAAGAGTATGTAGCGCAGCATCACCGTACTGCGCCAGGCATATTTGAAATGCTTACTCTACTAATGCACTACCCCCTAATAAGCTTTACGAAATATAGAGAGTACATATTTTCTAGGGAGTAAGACTATATACCTCATTTCTCATAATACTTCTCGGAGTTGATGCCCATGAAAAAACAAGATACCTTGATAGTTTCCCTCCTACGAGAGAATAGTCGGATGAGTCTAACAGATATGAGTAGAATAACAAGAATTCCGGTATCTACTCTCTATGACAAGATAAAAATCTACAATGAGGGCTTTATTCGAAAACACACAACCCTCGTAGACTTTGCTCAGCTAGGTTTCTCTGCGAGAGCACGTGTATTATTAAAAGTAAAAAGAACAGAATTAGAAGAAGTACGAGACCACTTATTGAAAAGTCCAGCATTGAATGAACTCTACAAAGTCAATAATGGCTATGATTTCATGGCAGAATTTATTTTTCGAACCATGAAAGAAATGGAAAACTATCTTGATGTATTAAGTGAGAGCTTTGAACTCGAAAAGGAAGAAGTTTTTTACATTATTGACGAATTAAGGAGAGAACAGTTTTTGAGCAAATCTCATTCTTTGCTTTTAGGAGAAAAGGATAGGGAGGTGTAAACTCTTTTTGACAGAGTAAGAATCTCAGACTATAGCATAAATATTATAAACAAAATATTTTACAAGAAAAGGATGTTTACCCTTGAAATTCTTGAAAAGAAAAAGGAGAGAGATATGGGGAAGTTAAGGAATAGATGGGTCTTTGCACTTTCCCTTGCTTCAACACATCTTGAATTCCTCACAAAATGACAGCCCAACCTTTTGCACATAGACCTCTCTACACAAAAGGAAGAGATATTCGTTCAATCCTACACATTTTAAGAAATGAAGATAAAGTAAATCAAAGAGGCTTGTATGACCTTGATGGTTCTTTGCATAGAGGCTTTTTTCCTCCTAAATTAAAAGGGATAAGTAACGCAGACCTTGCAATCTATCTTTTTCTGCACATACCATTTGCACAAAAGATTCCTTTTCTTCGTGAAGGGATACATATTTACCAATATGAAAAAGAAAACATTACAGATGAAAAAGAAGAACAGCGCGATCGACATATAGCCTATCTTGTGAATAGTTTTAAAGAGCTTCTTTTAGAACTTCCGGAACACACAGTCAGAAAAGGCATAGATTTTCTTCCTCATTTACAATATCCCCATGCGAAAGAAATACTGCAAAAAATGAGTGCAGAGGGAACAATTATTTCTTGTGGTTTTCAACCAATAGCAGAAGCATATGGGCAATCTTTTGGAATAAGAGAGTGTTATGGGAATGCTCTTTTTTCTCAAGATGCAGCACAATATGGGAACATCTATGGTGCACAAGATAAACAACGTATTGCACGTTCTATTCCTGCAGATCGTTATATAGTCATCGGGGATACAGCAGACGATCTTGGCTTAGCTATTGCAGCGAAAGAAAGAAATGAAGAAAGTGTAGTTATAAGCATACACAGACGTTCAGAAGCACTTGATGAACAAGCAGATCTGATTATTTCTTCCTGGAAAGATTTGGGGCAACTCTTAGAAGAAAGCTAAAAATGACACACAGCCAATCCTCTTTTTTCTAAATACTGTTGATGGTATTCTTCTGCAGGGTAAAACTCCGGTGATGAAAGAATCTCTGTCACAATTGGTTCTGTGTATTCTTTTTGCTTTTCCTTTTTTGAATGAATGGCTTCTTCTTTTTGCATTTCGTTATGGTAAAAAATAACTGATTTATATTGTATTCCCACATCTGGTCCTTGCCTATTCAACTGTGTAGGATTATGACAATTCCAAAAGACTCTAAGAAGTTCTTTGTACGACACTTTTTGAGGATCAAATACTACTTCAACAACTTCAATATGTTTAGTTCTACCTGTACACACTTGTTCATAACTGGGATTCTTTATTTTTCCACCAGCATAACCCACACTTGTTTTTCTAACTCCTTTCACTTTTCGAAAAGCAGCTTCCACCCCCCAAAAACATCCTGCTCCAAACAGTGCTTTTTCCATGAGAAAAGAAGAGAAGAAAGAATTAATAAAAGTATCGGGACATTTCTAAAGAAAAAGCACAAAAATTTAAATAGAAACAAAAACATGAATAAAGAAATGAAAAGAGTGCTTATAGTATTTTTAATATTCTTCCTCCCCTTAGTTTCCGCAGAAATAGACAATTATAATAATGTAAGCTCACTCACCATGAATGTCGATATTTCTTCTGATATACAAAAAACACGAGGTATCACAAAAGAACTTTCTGCAGAACTAGAATTTTATCCAAAAGAATATATACAACAAACCATTCTTTCAGAACAGTTCATCTCTAATCCTAATGCACAAATAAGTACAACAGAAAATGGGGTACTCTATCTCTGGAATACAGATGCATCCATCTACCACTTCGAAACAGACAGCACAGTCTACGTAGAGAATAATCTTCTCAAAGTCTATGACAAAGTCCCATACCCAACTCAAATTGATGAAGACGTACGTGTGTACACCTTAGAAACAGACATTATTGATATTACTCCAGAAATAGATGCACTTGCGGAAGAACTTCTTGCAGGAGAAGATGATTTATACAAGGCAGTTTTTATCCTTGCAAACTGGACACAAAATAATGTGCAGTATAATCTTTCCACTTTAAATCTCCAAGCAAGTCAGAAATCTTCCTATGTTTTAAAAACAAGAGAAGGAGTCTGTGATGAACTAACCAATTTATTTATTTCTCTTGCACGAAGCAGAGGCATTCCTGCACGTTTTGTTTCTGGTATGGTATATTCAAATCTCAATGGAGAATTTGGTGCACACGGTTGGGCAGAGGTATACATTGATGGACAATGGATTCCTATAGATGTCACCTTTGGAACTTTTGGCTGGATTGACCCTTCACACATTAAATTCAAAGATGAACTAGGCTCAAATGAAGCCTCTGTTGGCTATGAATGGATTGGAATGGATGTCGCTTTTGATCCTGGTGAAGTGGAGTTTTCTACAGTTATTGAAGAAATGGGTGGCAAAAGTGAAGAATACATTAACATAGAAGTGGAAGCACTGAAAGAAAATATTGGCCCAGGTTCTTATGTTCCGCTACAAATAACTCTCTCAAACCCAAACAACTTTTATGTTCCCGTACAATTATATCTCACAAAAGCTCCAAGTGTTGAGGGAAAGAATACAAAAAATATCCTTCTCAAACCAAAAGAAGAAAAAACAGCCTTTTGGATCGTGCAAATTCCTAAAGATATAGATCCCTTATATATTTACACCACAAATATTGAAGTACAAACTATGTATGGGGGCAGTGCAGAAACATCTATTGACTATGCTGCAAGTTTTGATGTCTATACAAAGAAAGAAGCAGAAGAGACTATTTCTTCTTTAACTGTAGATGAAACAAAACCTTATTTAAACGATGTTTCTTTAGATTGTTCACTTGAGAAAGAACAATATTATAACACAGAAACAGCAAAGCTTTCCTGTCTTTTAGATGGAAATCTCAATGAAGTCACGGTTTGTTTTCAACAAGACTGTAAAAAAGCTCAAGAAATAATAAGTTGGGATCTTCCCCTCACAAATATGCAAAGTCAAAGACTTATGGTCAGCGCAAAAAGAGATGGAGAAGCACGCTACAGTTATTTTGATCTAAAAATTATAAAACTTCCCCATCTTCGTATAGAAAATATCCTCCCTAAAGAAATGGATTTTTCTGAGAAAAAAAATCTTACTTTCGCATTAATCACAGACAGCCCCATAGAAAATGTTACTGTGACACTAAAAAATATCGTCAGTTTTTCTCTCAGCTCTTTTGAAGGAGAAAAAGAACTCACTATAAATATAGATGGGAAATCTCTTGCAACAGAAGAAATAGCCTTTACTATGGAATACACAGATAGCCTTGGAACAACATATACAGAAGAACAAAGAGAGCCTATTGTGGTGAAGAATATTCCCTTTTGGTATAGACTCTGGTTTTCTTTCCTCTTGCTTTTTAAGTAGTCACCACCACACATAAACACTCTTTGGCGTAATACATAAGTAGTAAATCATA
>CAYJSK010000094.1:0-4337 GCA_964372745.1 Candidatus Woesearchaeota archaeon | reverse complement strand
CACAGAGAAACCAATATTATCTCCTGGAATTGCTTCGTTTACTTGCTCGTGATGCATTTCAATAGACTTACACTCACCAACAACACCTTTTCCTTCTCTACCTGGAACAATAATAACTTTGTCTCCAACCTTCATAATTCCAGTCTCAACTTTTCCTACTGGAACAACTCCTATACCAGTAATGTTATACACATCCTGTAATGGGATTCGTAAAGGTAATCCTGTTGGTTTCTCAGGTTCTTTGAAAAGGTCTAATTGCTCTTGCAAAGTTGGACCAGTATACCAGCTCATGTTCTCAGATTTCTTGACAACATTGTCTCCCTTCCATGCACTTATAGGGATGAAAGGTACTTCTTCAGCTTTGTATCCCACTTGTTTCAATAATGTAGTAATCTCAGTTTTTACTGCTTCAAACTTAGCTTTATCATAATTCACGGTATCCATTTTATTGACTAAGATACCTATTTGCTTGACATTCATGGTTCGACAGAGAATAACGTGCTCTCGTGTCTGCGTCATAATACCCTCAGCAGCTGCTACTACGAGAAATGCAATATCTGCTTGAGAAGCTCCTGTAATCATATTTTTGATAAAATCTTTGTGACCAGGTGCATCAATAACTGTATATTCAAACTTTTTCGTCATTAATTTCTTATGCATCAGGTCAATAGTAACTCCTCGTTCTCGCTCTTCTTTAAGATTATCCATAATGAAAGCGAATTCAAATCCAGCCTTACCTAATTCCTGAGCTTTTTCCTTTAACTTCTTCATTGTTTGCTCGTCGATAAAACCACTATCATAGAACAATCTACCTACAGTAGTACTCTTTCCATGATCTACGTGACCAACAAACACAATGTTAATGTGTGGTTTTTCTTTTGCCATACTATGTTTCCTCCGAACTTATATGTTAAAATGTAACTCTATGAAAAAGGAGGGGGTTTATATAGATTTTGGTTGTTTTTGAGAAAAAAGAAACGCTTAAATAGAAAGCTATTTTTAGCCAAGGAATGTTCGAAACACTTGCGAGATCCTGGAAACTCATTAAAGGGAGTTTTAAACTGATTAAAGAAAACCCATCTTTGTTTGTCTTCCCAATCCTTAGTTTTCTTTCCTTTATCATTTTCCTCCTTGCAGTTATTGGACTCACCCTTCCAACTTTATTTATTGGCACAGAAGAACAAATTGCAAATAATTTCCAAACTATTGTTATTTTTGGCTTCTTCTTACTCCTCTTTGCAGGACCATTCTTTGGAACATTTTTCGCAGTCGCATTATCTTATGAAACAGGAGAAGTTCTAAAGGGACAGAAAGTTTCTATTAGAAGGGGGATAAAACACTCTCTAAAAAACTTCAAAGAAATTATACTCTGGTCCTTAACCTTATTTCTCATCAACATAATTCAAATGATTCTCAGAAGACTTGTAGAAAAATATGGGGGCGGAAATTTTGGCAAAGCAGCAGGAAATACTATTATTAATATTCTCATGGCAGGTTGGGGTTTCGTCACCGCATTCGTTGTCCCTATCATGGCATTTGAAAATACCAACCCTTTTGATTCTATGAAGAAATCTTTTCAACTTCTAAAACATACTTGGGGAGAAACCCTAGTAGGATATGTAGGAGCAGGGTATGTACTCAGTCTTCTTCTCATTCCTTTATCCCTTTTAGTATTTGTCCCATACGTAGGAATACTCTTCTTACCTATACTTATTCTTGGGGTTATTTTCATCTCTTTACTCACCCAGGTTTTTAACACTGTCTTCATGACTGCATTATACTTGTATGCAACAGAAAAAGATTCTAAAAAAGCAGAAAAATATTTTGACAAGGATTTGATTGAACATGGATTTTACTAATGGGATTATTCTTATACTATGAACAAACTATAAGTGTAGAAAAAGAACAAGAAGCAAGAACAAAAGTAACAACTGCATTTCAGCAAACAGAAACATACAGGATTACTAAGAGAAGATGCAAGCCTATTAAAAGTGATAGCAACAAAAGTAGGTCCAATAAAAATTGGAAGCCCAAGACTCTCATTTAGAGAAGAAGAAGCACGTTTTTCCATACAACCAAGAGTAAGTGCAGATGGACAAAATTTAGAATTTATTGTAGAAGAAAAATAATTTTAAGTACTAAAGTTTCAGCTCTTTCTTACAATTTTTGGTCCCACAAAGGCAAGGAATCACTTTTCCAAGAATTTCACTTTCTTGAGTATAATCAGCAGTAATTTCTTCTCCTTTTTTTATGTCTCGAACCGCAACATCACAAAAATGTTTCGCGTGAGTATTCGGTTCACAAGAATGATTAATATACCTATCAGGAATTTGAATAAGAATATATTTCCCCTCATGGGAAGAGACATATTTCCTTTCTTTTTCAGGAAGTTTTGCTATGTCTTTCTTTTGTAATTCATGTGAAAGATCCCAGCGTAAAACAACTTCTCCTTTTTTGAAATCACGAGCTGCAAAAAGCCCCCAATCCTGTATAGGAGATTTCTTTACAATGACGTCTGCCATTTTACTCCACAACCCTACTTCTCAACTCCCCCCGAATATTTTCTTCCATCTTCTCTTTCACCTCTTGAGGATAATTCGAAACAAGCCAGGCTAACTTAATATACGCAGTCTCAGGATGCATATCCGAATAATTTCCCAATACACCTAAATCCAAAAGAGTTCTTCCAGGAGAATACACATGCATATCAACACGCCCAGAAATAGTCTGCACACTCATCAAGACAGGCATCTTTTTACAAAGTTTTTTCAACTCCACAAGAATCTTCTCATTTTCTTTGTCAGATCCAATAGGCATATGCCCCAGTCCAGTTCCTTCAAGTAATAATCCATCATAAGAAGAATACACTTTCAACTCAGAAGCATACATCTGTGGTCGTGAACGTAGCCAACCTATTTTCACTTCTTTAAACAATCTCAACTGCAATTCTTTTGTACTTTTTTTTCGAAAATGAGCATCAAGGATATGCACTTTTTTCCCAAGAAAATCAACTTCAGCATAGGCTTGAGCATTAATAGCATGAAAAGCATCTCTTCGCGAGCTATGCATCTTTCGACATTTGAGTCCAGGAAGAATCACACAAAGATCATCATTCATTCCTTTATGCATACAAAGCCCCACTTCAGCAAAATCACTTTCTAATATAAAATACACTGCCGACATAAGATTCATTCCTGCATCAGAACTTCCTCGATCACTCGATCTCTGCGCTCCCACAAAAAGCACAGGTACAGGAAGATCCTCTAAAATAAAAGATAATGCAGCTGCACTGGAACAAATGGTATCCGTCCCATGCGTAATAATAATCCCATCAGCACCTTCTTTGATTTCTTTAGCAACTTCCTTTGCCATAGTATTATAATGAGAAAAACGCATATCATCAGAAGACATATTACTGATCAATCGTGAACGAATATTTGCAAGTTCTTCAAGTTCAGGAAACATTGCAACTAATTCTTCAGGAGTGTATTTTGCAACCACAGCTCCAGTCTCATAATCCACTTTCGAAGCAATCGTACCTCCGGTATGAAGAATAGCAATAGTTTTTTTCTTTACAGAATGTGCAATTTTTTTGATTTCTTTTTCTTTTGAGACCTTCCCTTTTTCCACAAGAGAAATAGTTTTCACTTTTTTTCGCGGAATCCCTATATTATAGCCAGAAGAAAGCTTCAAAACAAGTGTTTTTTTATCTACAGAAGGGAACACAACTCCTTGCATGTCTCCTTCTTTTGTATGTGCTATAATGTGATCTCCAACTTCCATGAAGAGTAAGAGTGCAAAGTGCTTTAAATATTTATCCTAGACTTCAATATCAACAAATTGAGCTACTCGTGTAAGAGGAATAGACTCAGAAAAGAAAATGTTATCTTTAGTGGTATACATCGTACCAGAATAGGTTTGAAGCTCATGATAATCTCTATCTCTGCAGGGCCGCAAAAGAACAGATAGAGTTTCAAGAGCATATCCTTGAGAGAGAATATGAGACGCAAAACGAAGAGTACCTGCAGTCTCTAATGCTCGAGAAGAGGATAAATGAATGCCAAAGAATTTTGAACCTTGAAGCAAAGAAGAAACTGCGTTTAAATGATAGGAAACCACTTGCTCAAAAGTCATACCATCTTCAGCACTGTAAAGAAGAGACTGAAGTTCTGGAGAAGCACGATTAGATGTATACTTCAAGATATAAGGACAATAGGGAGATTCACGTAACAAATCTTTTCTCACCATCAAAGAAGAGTCATAAAATCTTTCTTTAAAGTCCGTGAACTACCCTGACCTAACATCTTCATGTTGAGGTTAGGGCTTCTTGCTTCATA
>CAYJSK010000093.1:0-4353 GCA_964372745.1 Candidatus Woesearchaeota archaeon | reverse complement strand
GACCTTCCATTACAAGCATATTTCCGAATGAACTCAGAAAGAGGAGGACAATTCGAACACACTTTAATTATTGTTGATGAAGGTGCAGAATTACATTATATTGAAGGTTGTTTTACAAAAGGAAACCTAGTTACTTCAAATCCTGATTATAGACCTATAGAAACCATGAATGAAGGTGAAAAGGTACTTACACATGATGGCTTTTATAAAAAGATAAAAGAAGTCTATCAAATGCCATTTACTGGTACTATAAAGAAAATTAATTTATCAGGTACTACGGACAACATTGAAGTAACTGATGATCACCCATTCTTATATGCAGATAAAAAACAGAACAGAGAAAGAAATAAAGAATGGAATGTAAGATGGAATACCCCACAATTTTTTAAAAAAGGGGACTATCTCGCAATCCCAATAAATAAAACAGTTATAAAACAAGGGTTTTATGAAATAGAAATTACTAAATGGGACAATAAGAAAAAAGGGTTCCAAAAAGTAAAGAAACGAATCCCTTCTACAAAAGAATTTTTTAAGCTTGCTGGGTACTATCTAGCAGAAGGAAGTATCTCTGGTGGCCACTATTTAAATTTCTCATTCTCAAGTAAAGAAAGAGTACTCATTGAAGATGTAAAATCACTTCTAAAAAGAGCATTTGGAATTGAAAAGACTCTTGAGATGCATCATAAAAAAAATAATCGTACTTCAATTGTTGTTTGTTCTACTGAATTATGTAGAGTATTTGAACTATTTGGAAAAAAAGCAAACTTGAAAGAAATTCCCCATTGGATGATACTTGAGGATCCTGAAAAACAAAAATATCTTATCGAGGGATACTATAAAGGGGACGGGAACTATTACAATCAACGACTAAAAAATGGTTCTCTAAAAGAAGTAATTAGGATCAATTCAGTCTCAAATAAATTAATGCGCCAATGTAAAGAGATTTTATTGAGGTTAGGAATAGTCCCATTCATAAATTCAAGAGATAGAACAAAAGAAGGAAGACAAAAAATGTACACTCTTGGTATTACTGGTGACCATATGATCAAACTAGGGCCTATTCTTGGTCTGAATATTAAACCAAAACTCAGGGATAAAAAACGTGGTAGTAGATTTGGTATTAACGATAACTTTGCATTTTATCCCATTAGAGAAATAGAAACAAGACAAGCTAACAATGAAATAGTATATAATTTTGCAGTTGAAGATAATGAAACCTATTGTGTCGCAGGTGCTGTAGCACATAATTGTTCATCTCCAAGTTATAGCGAAAATTCTCTCCATGCAGGATGTGTAGAACTCCATGTCCTTGAAGGAGCACATATGCGTTACTCTTCTATAGAAAATTGGAGTAAAAATGTACTCAATTTAAACACAAAAAGAGGCCTAGTCCATAAAAATGCAACTCTAATATTCGTAAACGGGAATATGGGAAGCAGTCGAACTATGCTCTATCCATCCTCAGTATTAATTGGTGAAGGCGCACGCTCAGAAAGCATAGGCATTGCATTTGCAGGTGCTGGCCAAGACCAAGACACAGGAGCAAAAGCAATTCATGTCGCTTCAAACACAACATCCATTATCAAAGCAAAAAGTTTGAGCAAGGGTGGAGGAATTTCAAGCTACCGAGGTCTCGTACAAGTCACAGAAAATGCAAAAAATGTCAAATCAACAGTAAAATGTGACGCACTCATTCTCGATGATGAATCTGTATCAAAAACATATCCTTTCATGAAAATAAGCAACAACACAGCAGACATTACACACGAAGCAACAGTAGGGAAAATTGGAGAAGAAGAAATATTCTATTTGATGTCTCGAGGCCTCGATGAAGAACAAGCGGTACAAATGATTGTCAATGGATTTATCGAACCCATAGTCAAAGCACTTCCACTCGAATATGCAGTAGAACTCAACAAACTAATAGAACTAGAAGTTGAAGGATTATAACATTCTAAGATGAAAAATAATATACCAACAATAGGAATAAGCCTCCAGAAAGAGAAACAAGAAGCAAAAGAGCTTTTCAAGAGTCTGGAAACTCCCACATTCAAATATGGGCTAGGGATACAAATTCTTCTCAAGGAATTAGACCTCAATAAAGCACTTGCAAAAGAAAACGAAGAAGAAAGAATGTCTATTCAGGCGCCAAAAGAAGTAAAAATTCTTTCACCAACAGAACTTTCTAGAGAAGAACAAGAATATTATTGGGAAGGCCTTGTTTCTGCACAAGAAAATAAATTCCTTGCACTCCATCATGCAATTCTTAATGATGCAAAAATACTCATCATCCCGGAAAATGTAAGCTATAAAGATCCCATTAAAATTACATCTCATTTTTCAAAAAAAGCAAAGGCGGAAAGCATTATTATTATCGCAGGACAAAACACTTCAGTAAAAATTATAGAAGAGAGTACTTCAGACGATGAAGCGTATTACAAAAGCCAAGTCGTACAAATCTATGCAAAAGAAAACGCATCCGTAGAATTCTATTCCTTTCAAAATCTTTCTCCAGAAACATACAACATAACGATAAAAAGAGGAAGAGCGGAAAGGAATGCAAAAATCTCTTGGGGAGACATTTCATTGGGAGGAAAGTTTACACAACTACACATTCAAACATCTTTACTCTGCCCAAATGCGCACACAGAAACAATGAGTGGCTACTTTGGAAATGGAACACAAATTTTTGATCTCTACAGTGAAGCAACACATAAAGCATCTTCAACAGAATGTGTACTCTACAACAAAGGGGTTCTTTGTGACAGCGCAAGAGCTATTACCAGAGGAAAGATTAGTATTGAAAAAGGAAATAGCAAATGTAAAGCAAAGCAAAAATCAGATAACCTCCTTATAGGAGAACATGCACGTTGTGATGCAGTCCCTATTCTTGAAGTAGAAAATGATGATGTTTCCTGTTCTCATGGAGCAACAATAAGCCATCTTGATGAAGAAAAGATTTTTTATCTTACCGCAAGAGGTATTGAAGAAGAATCAGCAAAGAACATGATTCTTACAGGATTTCTCGACCAAATAATCAACCAGTTTCCAGAAGAAGAGATTCAAGAAAAGATAAGAGAGGAGATATGGAAGAAAGTAACAAAATGAAGAACGCAAAAGAAGATTTCCCCATACTCAAACAAAAAATCAGAGGAAAACCGCTGATCTACTTAGATAATAGTGCAACCACACAAAAACCGAAGGCAGTAATCCAAGCAATAACAAACTATTACGAAAAAGATAACGCCAATGTCCATAGAGGGGTACATGAACTTTCCATGCGTGCATCTGAAGCCTACGAGCAAGCACATCAAACTGTTGCAGATTTCATCAATGCACAATTTGAAGAGATCATTTTCACAAAAGGCACAACAGAAAGCCTCAATCTTGTAGCATATTGTTTAGGAAAAAATCTCAAAAAAGGCGATGAAATTATTCTTTCAGAAATGGAACACCACAGTAACTTTGTCCCATGGCAGCAAATAGCAAAAGAAAAAGGAGCAATACTAAGGCTTATTCCAGTAACAAAAGACTACCATTTAGATCTAAAAAGGACAAAAGAGCTCATCACAAAAAAAACAAAAATAGTATCAATCACTCACTGTTCTAATGTTCTTGGAACTATTAATCCAATAAAACAAATTGCAAAAATGGCACATCAAGTCAATGCACTCATGGTTATTGACGGCGCACAATCTATTTCTCATATGAAAGTTGATGTAAAAGATCTTGACTGTGATTTTTTTGCCTTCTCAGGACACAAAATGTTTGCTCCAACAGGCATTGGTGTGCTCTATGGAAAAAAACAACTCCTAGAAAAACTCGAACCCTATCAATGTGGGGGAGGCATGATTCAAGAAGTCACACTAGAAAAAACCACCTGGAACGAGCTCCCCTGGAAATTCGAAGCAGGGACTCCTAATATTGAAGGTGCTCTTGGTCTTGCTAAAGCAACAGAATACATACAAAGAAAAGGAATAGAAAATATCGAAAAATACAACCAAGAACTCACAGAGTATGCACTCAAACAACTTTCAAACATACAAGGGCTCACGATTATTGGCCCAAAAGAAAACAAAGATCGCGCTGCAGTGATTTCTTTTATTCTAGAAGGTCTACACCCACATGACGTGGGAGAAATCCTCAACCAAGAAGGCATTGCCATTCGAGGAGGAAACCACTGTGCCATGCCTCTCATGACCAGTTTAAAAATCAACGGGACAAACCGTGCATCCTTTCAAATATACAACAGCAAAGAAGACATAGATAACTTAATAAAAGCAATTAAAAAAGCACAGGACCTATTCAAATGAGAAAAGAAGAACTGGATAAAATTAATAGAAATGAAATTAC
>CAYJSK010000092.1:0-4368 GCA_964372745.1 Candidatus Woesearchaeota archaeon | reverse complement strand
TATTCCTCAAAAGAATAGGCAATGAAATAAAATTCTGTTCGACAAAAGAATGTGTGGGTGAAGAACAAAAAGAGTCTGTAGAAAAAACAAAAGAACTTTTAGTGAAATATCAATCTTGTATGACAAAAAGAGAAGATTGTACCTGTTCTTTAGATTTTGATTATCTTGAGGAAAGTAAAGCTTTAATTTTTTCAAGTGATAAAGTACAATTGGTCGAAAAAACCAGTAAAAGCATTATTTATTCAGAAACCTTTGCAACAACAGCACAAGTGAAAGATTCAACAGCATATACAGATACGATTGCTCTCTACCTTGCCCAAGAATTAGTCACAGTAGACAACATTGATGGGGTGAGCAGAATAGAAACATCCACCTTTGTCTCTCCTTCTCTAGAAAATCCAGAGAGTTCTATTGAAATACAACAAACAATCTACAAAAAAGAAGGAAAAATGTCCTTTGTAGGCATGAATGAAGATCTTTCTTCCATAGCCTCCTGTGAAAAAATAGAAGAAACAGTAAACAATGATCCCTTTTTGGCGACATAAGAATCTATTTAAACTTCTAAGCATTCAAAGAAAAGATGAATAAAAAAGGGGAAGAACATCAATTCTTTTTTGGCATGGAAGCTGTTCTTGGTATTCTCGTAGCAGGCATCCTCATCACCACAGCAGCAAACTTTGATTCTCTTTCAAACCTCAATAAAATCTATGCAAAAGAAGACATAAAACTTCTCGTAGAAACCTTACAAGCCTCTCCTGGAGATATAGAGTACAACTACAAAATAAAATCTATATACGGAGTGAAAGTAGAAGAAAAAGACATAAGTATAACACAAAGTTCAAATGTTCTTGATGGCTACACCTATTATAATCTCACATTAACAAAAACTAAAAATCAAATACAGGTGACCAAGAGTGGCTAAAGGACAATATGTTCTCGGATACAAATGGTTGTATTTTCTCATAGCCTTATTTCTTCTCACTTTCATCTTCCTGTATATGCGGGCTGCATTTGTAGACTATCAAACACAAAAAGTACAATGTGTCGACACAGCCTTGGAAGAAGTCATGATTGCAAAAGTCATCTACAGTGATTGTTTCACCTATGAAGATACAGATCTGGAAAGAATACTCCCAGGAACCATTGATCTCAATAAATTCAGCACAGAAACTCTAGACCTGTGTTTTAGTTATATCAAAAAAGATATGCAGATAAAAATAGAAGAGAAAATCATTGGAGAAGAAATCCTTGATCCTATCTCAATAAAAAAAACAGTGTGGGTCTATGAAAATGGAGAAAAGAGAAAATCAACAATAGAATTTCTTTTTGAGGAGCCAAATTGTGTTAAATAAAAAAGCACAAATAGAGGATAACTTAGAAATAGTTCTTTCTATCATTGGCATCATTATTGGCGTTGTTATTATCACACTTGCAAAGGCAGATTATAAAATAAGTGTGGACCATGCAGAAAATGCACTCCAAGGGGGTTCAACAATAGAATCCTTTGATGCAAAATTCATGGGCACAGATCTTTTGAACACATTAAAATTACAAACAGGCGACTATACCTTTGGAGAGCTTATTACCTATATGCCCAGAAATTATCAAGAAGTACAAGATCCTGCATTATTTGAAGATCTTTTCTGGGACGTCTGGCTTGTCGATGGCCTTGCTTGTGACACAGAGCTGTACAAAAGCTTGAATGACTACCTCCATCCTGTCTATGATAAATACTGGCGCGTACAAGTCTTCTATAAAGGGGAAGAGATATTTAAGTGTCAAGATCCTGCTCTCACCTATAATCTAGGATATAGACAAACGAACATGACCCTTCCTTCTTTGGATGCAACAGAAGAACTCACCGTACGTCTGGAGGTCCATCAATGAATAAGAATGCCTTTGTCTTTCTTTACATTTGTACAGCAGGTTTTATCATAGCCATCTTCATGTTTTATGGAAATGTAGGAAAGCAAACACCGGGAGGGCAATCATTATATTTAGGAGAAAATGAATTAGATGTGTTTGTAACATATCAACAAGCAGAACAAGATATCTATGCACTAGAACTTGCAGCCTTACTTTCTGCAAAACAAGCATCCCCTGACAATTTTGAAGCGGAATTTAAAGAAATTTTTAGTGGCTATCTCAAGAAATATACCCTCACGCTGGAAGATTTTACCTTTACTTTCGCAGCAAAGGATGATACCATGACTATTATAGGAAAATCCTTAAAGGAACTTGTGTACACAGAAGAAGTCTATACCTACAAAATCAAACCTTCATTCAAAGTAGCTATCCCTTTCGAAACAACAGAAGAGATACAAGAAACGAGTTCTGATACTCTTTTTAAGTAAAAATAAAAAATGGGTTAGCCAGGATTTGAACTTTTCCAAGACTTTTTAGATCTTTCTGGATTCTCCGCTCTGGAGGCGGAAGCCTGCTAAGCAATAAAACTCATCTTAAAGCTTTCTAGCCTAGTTAAACTACTAACCCGTAGTAACAGTCTCCAACAAGACTTTTTCTCTAACGTTGGTGGAACCTAAAATGATTTCCTCAACTGCAAGTATAGAAATTCTATTCTTTCCTATATAAACCTTGTTCTTTCCATTCTTTGCCTTTTTGTGAGTAATGAGAAGTCCTAAATTACAGCCAGGTATAGAGTTAATGTATCTATTTAACTGGTAAAGTTCTCTTTGTGATATAGGTTTAACATAATAATCCTTAATTTCAACAGCATATATTATATCTCCTTCTATAAATAGTGCATCAACTCTCCCAGAATCAATTTTATATTGTTCAAAGACTGTACCTCTTTGTCTAAGAAGATGAAATATTTGTTTTTCAAATAAATATGCTCTCTCTTTAATGTCTTTTTTTGCTGTACCATACAGTCTTTTTCTTTCTTCAGTATATACTATTTCTGCATTTTCATACGCTCCGATTATACCATTTAAGAATTGTTCTTGGACCTTTGTTTTACAATGAGTATTTATCTCTGATTGTGTAGCTGTAGGATTTTTTTGAATATATGCAATAATTCTTTGTTTAATTTTAAGTGTTCTTTTTTCATGTCCTGTTAAATGAGCCAAGCCTACTGTTTGGTAGAGGGCATTCATATTTTTAAAATATTTAAATATTTCAACATGAAGAGTTTTATTAATTTCACTTGAGGAAGCTAGTGGGTTTTTAAGAATATAATCCTTTATTTGCTTTCTTTTTTCAGAGAATGTTCTTCGTAAGGAAGTATTATCTATCGACCCATAGTTAATATTTGCTTCTTCGTATGCTTTTCTTATATTCCCAAAGATTCTGCAGATAGTAACTCTAGTTGCATTTTGAATGTCTGTAACTGTACAACAGGGATGAGATTGAATAAATGCAATAACTTCTTGTCTTTGTTCTTCTTTACTTCTTTTCAAAGATCGTACTGGACATGGAATGTCAGCTTCATTATAGGCTTGTTCTATCCCCTTTTCAAAAATTTTCTCAACCTTTATCCCTAAATCTTTTCTAATATGAGTGGTATTTGTTGTGGGATTTAACTTGATATAATTAATAACAATCTCTCTATATTTTTCTCTCGTTTTAGGATTATAGAATGCCATAAAAATAATCTAGAGAAAATCCCTTTATAAGCTCTGCGCGCACACCTGCCATTTGTCCAAGCAGGAAAAATTTACTTTTTCATCTCGGCAAAATAAAGGGGGGTTCCATCAGGATCTACGAAACTTGCAAGAAAAAGATATCCTTCATCTTGTATGCTAATAGCCACACCTTGCTTTTCTAAGGCTGCAACAAGCTCTTTAATATTCTTCACTTGAAAACCAACGGATACACTCCCATGAGACTTCGTACCTCTCTGTGGATGGAAACAAATACTAATTCCTGGTGCTTCCACTTCTGCCCAATCATTTTGATAACGTTCTGTAAGTTTAAAGCCAAGAGTCTCTGTATAAAAATGTACAGCTCTATCCATATTTGCAACCATGATGGTCACATTCCCTTTTTTAATATCACCCATATGCTTTCAAGAGAAAAAGGACTTTAAATAATTTTCTGCACATGAAACATAATAATTCTTTTAAACTCAAAGAAACCTTTTTCAAGAATGGTCAAAATAGGCATTATTGGTGGCTCAGGTCTTGATGACCCAAAACTTCTCGAAAATTATGAAAATATAGACTTAGTTACACCTTATGGCCATCCTTCTTCTTCAATAACACAGGGAAAACTTTCAGGTGTAGATGTAGCTATCCTTGCACGTCATGGAAAAAACCATCACATCATGCCATCAAACGTCAATTTCAGAGCAAACATTTGGGCATTAAAAGAGCTTGGCTGTACACACATCATTGCAACCACTGCAGT
>CAYJSK010000091.1:0-4434 GCA_964372745.1 Candidatus Woesearchaeota archaeon | reverse complement strand
CCCGTTTTTTAGTCAAAGCAAAGTGTAATGCCTATGCTGGTGATGGCAAAGAAATTCTAGCACAAAGGCCTGGCTTCAAAGAGTTAGAATGTAAAGAAGGACCTTGGGAATATAGAGATAGTTATGTAGGATATTTTATGGCTCCAGGTCAAGAGTATGTACGATACAATGGTCAAATAGTTTGGGCTATGGCATATAGTGGTGGTATGCTTCCAGACTATAGAGAGGATAGGGCCTTTGCAAAACAAACTTTTGAATTCTTAAAGCAAGCTTTACAGAGAATAGAAATATATAGACCCTTTAGGGGACCAAATTATTTAAAGATTGAAGAGTGGGAATACAGCGATGCAAGTGAAGGAGATCTTACAGACTTTAAGGGTACAGAGCATATCTTTTACAAAGGAAAAGAAGTCTTTAGACAAAACTATATTGGTGGCCTAGTTTTATCCAAAGAAGATCTTTTGACAGCCTAAAGAGTATTCCGTCAAGCATTCCGGCACTCTTTCGACAGTCTTTCGACAGCCCGGCACAGATTCCGGCATCCTAAAATATATTCTTGCGACAAGCTATGCTTTTATAGATGAAGATATCTCTCTGTATGATGAGCCTTCTCAATGATGATACCCTTGTTAAAGAAGCGTTTAAACGCGTAAAAAAGCATATGGCAGCTTTAGAAAAGGAAGTAAGGGCTAATAGGGAGTTTATTATTGCTCAAAACAAAAGGATTGAAGCTTTAGAGAGAGAGATTCTAGTACAATTAAAGAATGTAAAAGAGGATTTTAAGGAGAAATTAGCGTTTAAAGAAGATTTTAAAGAGGATATAAACGAAATAGGAGAAGAAAAGCCAATTAATCTCTCTAAAGAAGAGATTAGTCCCTATAGAATAGAGTCTCCACATGAAAGAAAGGGGTTTCTTGCGACACCGCGCCGACACCTCGACACTCTTGCGACAGCCTTTCGACAACCCGGCACAGACTCCGGCACTCATTTCGACACCCAAGATATTGAAGAAATCAAACAAAGTCTCAATAAAGTCTTTCTTACTCTGACCAATAGAGAATTTAAGGTTTTCATGGCTGTTTATAGCTTGGAGGAACAGCACAATTCTCCAACGACCTACGCTGAATTAGCACAGAATTTAGACCTTTCAGCATCTTCTATTAGAGATTATGTCTCAGAATTAGTACGAAAAGGGACCCCAATTAAGAAAGAAAAGTCTCGAAATGGGGTTGCCTATATCTCAGTTTTACCTGAATTCAAGTCTTTGAACCTCATTTCTAAGCTTATAGCCTTTAGAAATATGTCTAGCGAACAAAAATCCTTGTTTGATACCTCTTTCTGAACTCTCACTTTTGCTATTTTAAGCCTATTTTTAGCTCATTTTTACTTGAAAGGTTATATTCTATACTCTCTTTCTTTATTTTTTTATCAAATCTTTTATAGAACTCTTCTTTTGAAATTTTAATTTTTTTGACACTTTAAATTTAATTTTTACAAATAATTCCCGTAAATAACTCCTAAATTGCAATGTTCACTAACGTTACTAACGTTAGCTAACTAACGTTAGTGAACAGAAAGTTACGTTAGTGAACTAACCAAAAGGTATTTAAATTTCAATGTTTCAATAAATAAAATGTTGAAATGGTTTTTTCAAAAGTGGTCTAATAAAAATATTAATGTAGAGGAGTCTGTTAAAAATTCTTTTCTGAATGTAAGAGAAGATATGGCCCATATATCTAAGTGGATATCGCATTTTAAATTAAAACATGATGACCATGAACAAAAAATAAGTTTACTATATTCAAGATTAGATAAAATAGAAAAAATTCTTGAACAAATAGAAGAGGATAGTCCAATTTTAGAAGAAAAAGTGAGAGTTGAGGAGTTAAAAGAAGAGTCTACACCTAGTTTTCCAGCTTCACAATGGGATGAGTTAACAGATACTCAAAAAAAAGTATGTTGGTTTATTTCTAAATTGACAAAAGAATCTACTAATGGTTGGGTTGCATCAAAAGTATTAGCCAGGGAGATGTATCCAACAAAAGAGTATATTAAAACACGTTCAACAGTTTCACAATTTATTTCAACATTAGAAGAGCATGGTTTTGTTCAAAGAAGAAGAAATGGGAAGCAAGCTTATGTAAAGTTAATTGAGGGCTTAGATAAAAAAAAGATTAAAGCACAAAAACCTTCATTGTGACCTTTCTCACAGAAAAACAAATAGAGTTGATCTTATTAAAAAATATAGAATTTGTAGAGCCAGGGCTATCTGTTTATGGTAGTCAAATAAAAGTTAGAGGGCGTAGTAGGATTGACATACTATGTTTAGATAAAAACAATAAATTTGTTTTAATCGAACTTAAAGTTACTGCTCATTCCCCTTCTGTAAGCCAAATTTTAGGTTATAGAAAATCTCTTGAAGAGACTCTAAAAAACTCTGTTAGATTAGTTATTTGTTGTTTAGGAGCTACGGATCATACAAAAGAGTTATGTCAAGAGTTCAATATAAAGTGTGTAATTCTTAGCGGTAAGCAACTATTAAAATGTAGATCCCTAAAATATGATGAGTTACATATGAAAACAAAACTTCTATTAAGTTATTTATATTCTGTTAAAATTAAAAAAAATCTAGATCAAATTCGTCAAGATACACAACTATCTTCTTTTACCATTAAAAGACTAGTTTCAGATTTATCTCTATTTATTCCTCTACAAATAAGTACAGATAAGTTAGGAATAACTACATACCGCTGGCCAGGAGGATATGAGTATGAAGGAGTAGAAGATTTTGAAAGTTTTAAAGAGTTTGGTCTAGAGAAATTTATATACTGGGAAGGTTAGATTATACACATAATAAAACTTTTGAGCGATACTTAAATCTTTGAGAACGTGTATAGTTTTGTTCAATCCATCTTAAAATCTAGCTGTTTTTTCGGAATACCTCGTTTTAGTCCATATTCTATGGCTTCTTTCCAGCTTTTCTGATCATACCTATTTAAAATAAATATTTTCCTCCTAAACACAACAATCAATTCATTCTCTTTCCAAAAATGTGCATACCAAAGTTTTGGCTTTATTTCCTTCGCAATTTTTTCAATATCCTTTTTTGAAATCTCTACTGTATACATATGCCAACGATCACTAGCTTTGGAGTCTTTAGTTATTTCCATATCTATTTTTTTTAGGATATTAAGAATACGTGAATCTTCAAGACTCTCTTCAACAATTGCTCCCTTGTATGTGTCTGAAGGAATAAAAGCAACTTCTATTTTCACTCTATCTGGGTCTTCAAAGAACACTGCATAGTAACCCTCTTTGTACTCAGGATAGTCTCTAGGAGTATTATAGAGGACTTTTGTTTTCTCTTTTTTTAGAAACTCTTTTACAAAGGTATCCACATCTTGTTTCGAAGAAACCTTAAAAGCAAGGTGATTGAGTCCCGTAGCTTTACGGTGGTATCCTTTTTCTTTATGCACCTCTTCTGTTTCAATAATCCAGAAATCCGTAGTCCCATTGCTTACACCAATGTGTCCTTCACTTTGATCAATAATCTTATATTCAAAATAGGCAAAGAGTTTTTTGTAAAAAGGTAAGGATTCCTTCGCATCATGGACATTGATTTGAATATGGTAGAGAGACGTTTTCATAGTCTAAATTAATCGAAGAACTCCATTTACAAGGACAATGCAACCTGAAGAAAGTATATCTCCAGAAATAAGAGTAATTTCCTTCTTTTTATCCCCTTTTGTTCCAAAGAGAGCATTCCATTCCACTAGAGTAATCTGAGGGTTGTCTCTTTGGGATATTCTGGTGCTATAACTAATAATTTGAGCTGTTTCTGAGTTTTGTTGACTATCCAAAGAAAGTATGAGTTTTTTTCCCCCACTCAAAAAACGAGCTGCATTACTGAGCTCAACTGCATTAAGTTTTTTTGAATCTTTGTCTACAAGTATTTTGAGTTCCATTCTATTTTTCTTAAACTTTTATGTTTATTAATGTTTTTATATTCCCTTTTTGAACAGAGTTTACCTAAATTATACACACACTAAAATATCTAAGCAAAACGCAGAAACTTTAATTCCAAAAATAAGCTCAAAATGGGCTTTAATTTGGGCAAAAAAACAGTCGACAAATTAGATTATATACTTTATATTATTTTAAGTTGATCTATAGCCTTTCTAATACGATTCTGTTCAAAAATATCTCCCTTTTACCTTTTTTGCAAAACAACCCCTATTTAAATCTTACGCGCACCCGTGCCGTCTGTCCAGCTGTCCAAGCAGAAAACCCTTTTATACTTACAAGCGTAAATTATATCTCATGAAAGAAAGCTCATTACGAGAATTTGAAGAGTATCTCCATAGCTTTGAAAAAAAAAATGGCAAGAAGCTTGGGGAGAAAACCATGTATGGGATTATAACACATGAAAAATTA
>CAYJSK010000090.1:0-4445 GCA_964372745.1 Candidatus Woesearchaeota archaeon | reverse complement strand
TACGGCTGCGGCCCAACGGTGTATTGGTATCAGCATATTGGAAATTTTAGAACTGCTTTAATGACTGATTTCTTGAAGCGTGTTCTCATTTTTAATTCTTATAAAGTCAATCATGTGATAAATTTTACAGATGTAGATGATAAGACTATTAAAGCAAGTAAGAATGAAAACATAAGCTTAAAAGATTTAACAATAAAATATGAGAGAATATATATTGAAGATATTGGTTCTTTGAATATTATAATGCCAACTCACTTTTTGAGAGCTACAGACAACATTGATAAGATGATTTCTCTAATAATGCAGCTTTTGAATAAGGAGTTTGCCTATACCACTTCTGATGGAGTTTATTTCTCTATCTCTAAGTCTAAAGGATATGGCAGACTTGTTGGCTTAGATAAGATGACAATTACTAAAGAGAGAGTTTTATCTGATGAATATGATAAGTCCAGCCCAAAGGATTTTGCTCTTTGGAAATTTTGGACTAAAGATGATGGGACAGTCTTTTGGGAAGCTCCTTTTGGGAGGGGAAGGCCAGGCTGGCATATTGAATGTTCTGCAATGAGCATGAAAGAACTCGGAGAAACAATTGATATACACACTGGGGGGATGGATTTAACTTTTCCACATCATACGAATGAGATTGCCCAGAGTGAAGGAGCAACAGGAAAGAAATTTGTAAATTATTGGGTTCATGGAGGAATGCTTAATCTAAAGAAAGAAAAAATGTCTAAGTCTTTGAAGAATATTTATACTTTAGAAGATTTACATAAACATGGATACAACCCTATAGTGTATCGTTATTTTTGCCTTGGAACACATTACAGAAAACCTTTAGTATTCTCTTGGGAAGCAATGGACTCTGCACAAAATGCATTCAAAAAATTACAAAATAAAGTTCTGGAACTTCTCGAGAAACCAAATGAAGGAAAGAAAAACACCGAAACCTATATAGAAGACTTTCAAGGAGCAATCAATGATGACCTCAACATGCCTCAAGCTTTAGCAGTTATCTGGGACATGCTCAAAGATGAAGATGGAAATAACAAAGAGAAATACAAAACACTGTTAGAGTTTGATCGTGTTCTAGGATTACAATTAAACACAATAAAGAAACTAAAAATATCTGAAGAAGTACAAACCCTCATGGAAAAAAGAGAAGATGCAAGATTAAAAAAGAACTGGAAAGAAGCAGACCAGATTCGAGAAAAATTAAAACAATTAGGATACATCATTGAAGATACTTCTTCTGGGGCTATAGTGAAAAAGACTTAAAACTACTTTTTTGGTAAAAACAGTTTTTTTTCTTTTAAAACAATCAATCTATCGCTTTCTAACTTCCTCACAATACTCTCAAATACCTCTTTCTCTCTCTGAATACCTTGCAACTCTAAAGCTCTAAAAATAAAATCAATATCAAGCCCATCCTTCTTCGTAAGCAACTTCAATATTCCTCCACGCACAATTCTATCCGAACTCTTAAACGATTTCACTTTTTTTGTCTCCCAAGTACATTCTATCTTCTTCTCATCACCAGCTGAAGCACAGAGTTTCTGCAATGGGCAATGTACACAATCAGGATTTTTTCTATGGCAATACAAAGATCCTATATCCATGAGAGCATTATGCCAATCACGTGATCTTCCTAAAGGTAAAACGTCTTCAGCAATCCTATCCACATCTCTTCGAGGATAAAAGAGTCGTTTATACAACAATGCAATATTCACATCAATGACAACAACATCTTTATTCATTGCAAAGCTCAACACAGCTGCAGCAGTATAGGGCCCTAGTCCAGGAAGTTTCTGCAAGTCTTCAACAGTGTGAGGAAAATCTCTTGTTTCCAGCGCCTGTACACATCTGTGTAAGTACAAAGCTCTTCGATTATATCCTAACCCTGACCAATACTGCAACACTTCTCCAGGAGAAGAAATAGAAAGTGAATGAGCAGTAGGAAACCTTTGAAGAAAGGCATGATACTTAGGAATTACTCTATCAACCTGTGTTTGCTGCAACATCATTTCAGAAACTAATATGCTATAAGGATCTTGTGTTTTTCTCCAAGGCAAATCTCTACCATATTGTGCATACCAAGAGAGAATAGTCTTCTGTAACATAGAAAGAAGAAAGAAAATGACCTTAATAAATCCATCCTAAGCTTTAAAAACACAATAAAAAAAAGAACACCTATGCGCATCGCCATGCCTTGTGAAAATCTCAGTACAAACGTCTACCTACGTGCCTACCCATTTGCAAAATTGATGTCAGAAGACCATACAGTAACAGTGCTCGGTCCAATAGAGAAAAAAGGCCTCTTCCCACCGATAAAAAACGACACAAGTATTACATACCAAGCAACAAAAAAGAAGTTCTTCATACCAGGCTACATACAAAATCAAAGAAACATCTACAAACAACTCAATGATGCAGAACTCATCCACGCTTTCAAAGTCACCGCATGGTCCTACCTTCCTTCCTTACTACAAAAAATAAAAACAAAGAAAAAGATAGTGCTCGACATAGATGACTGGGAATCACAATATATTTTGGATTACTACTTCAAACCCAACCCAATAAAGCTCGCACAGTTTACTTTCGTTGACCTCTACATGCCAGAATCCTATTTCATAAAAAAACTCTTAGAAACTCAGGTGAAAAAAGCAGATGCAATCATCACCAGTTCAAAAACTCTACAAAAAATGTTTGGCGGCACCTGGATTCCTACCGGTCCAAATACAGACTATTTCAACCCAGAAAATTTCTCTGGAAAAAGAATCAGAAAAGAATTTCATCTGGAAGACAAAACAATCATTCTCTTCATGGGCACACCTAAAAAACACAAAGGAGTTGATGAACTCATCCAAGCAGTACAAGAGTTAAGAGTACAAAATGAATTTCTACATCTTTTAATAGTTGGCGCAGAAAAAGAGAATCCTTACGTACAAACACTACAAAAACAAGAAGGAATAACCCTCGTAGGCTACCGAGAACACAAAGAAATGCCAGACTTCCTCGCAGCAGCAGACATGGTCTGCATCCCACACAAAAATAATAAATCTGCAAATGCACAACTGCCTATAAAAATATTTGAACCTATGGCCATGGAAAAAGCAGTGATCACCACAGACACCACCGACATGAAAGAAATCTTTGAGGACTGCGGTCAAGTCATTCAACCTGAGTCAGTGCAAGCATTAAAACAAGCAATAGAAACATATCTTAATGACAAAGAGCTAAGAATCAAGCATGGAAAACAAGCTAGAAAAGAATGCATAGAAAAATATTCCTGGAAAATTATGAAACAACGCACACAAGCTGTCTATGATTCATTGTAAACTCTTAAGCATCGCTTTAATCTCATCAAGATCTTTTTGCATATTCTCTATCTCTCGCTCAGCCTTCCTATTCACTTCATAATCATACTTGGCCTGCAACCTATCACGCTGTGCAGATCTATTTTGACTCATAAGAATAACAGGGACTTGCACAGCAGCAAGAGTGGAAAGAATCAGATTCAATAAGATAAAAGGATAGATATCCCATGCAAAAAATGCATAGACATTCAAAAGCATCCAAGAAAAGAGAAAGAAAAAAAAGAGCAAAAGAAAAAACCAACTCCCAGCAAAACGACTGATAGTATCTGCAGCTTTTTCACCCTTACTTAATACATGATGAGGATACTTTGAAATAGTTTTCACAAAGAGAAGAGAGTATTGAAATATATAAATCTTTAGGGAGAGTATATTTTTTTATAAAAAGCCCTGCGGCGACTGAGCACTGGAGCGAAGCGACGACACATTCTATTCTACAATCATATGTACCGAAAATAATTCTCCTCTGTACAAGAGCTATAAACGCAAACGATCCGGAAATCTTCCGAAAAAAACACAACTACCTTTATTAAAAGAAAAATACAAGAAGTGAACTATGAATACCATACAACAAAAACAAAGAGACGCAGAACAAAAGTTCAAAGAATTTTTAGACAAACAAAATATCGCATATTGGTATATCCAACAAGATGTAGAAACATTTTCTCCAGCATTAAAAAAATTAAACGTGCAAAGACCAGACTTTTTTATCCTCATGCCAAATTTTGGATTCATCCTTGTCGATGTAGAACACAACATCCCTTTAGAAAAATATAATAAATTTTGTGTCTCAGAACCTGAAAGTTTTCGCTACACCAACCTCCAAAAATATTTTAATATGCCTGTGTGGTATGCATTCTCCAACGAGAAAATCCATTACACCACCTGGTATTTCATGCCTATGACAAAAGTATTAGAATTAAGAAAACAATATCTCGTGAAAGAAAAGCATTACATTTCCATACCTATGGAATCTTTTATACAAATTCCGAATACAGAAAAGATTACCAAACTCTTTCAAGCATAAATTCCCACAAACTATATAAAGCCTAGAAAATTTCAATGCACATTATG
>CAYJSK010000089.1:0-4471 GCA_964372745.1 Candidatus Woesearchaeota archaeon | reverse complement strand
GGCTGGACAAAAAAAATGATTAAAGGAGAGGGAGGCTGTTACAAATTAAAATTCTATGGGATCATGAGCAACCAATGTATGCAGATGACCACAAGCATCTCTTGTGCAAATCGCTGTACCTTTTGTTGGCGTGGGTACAAAGCTCCTGTAGGAAAAGACTGGGAATGGGATGTGGACGAACCTGAAGACATATTGAAAGGGAGTTTACATGCACATAAAAAACTTTTAGATGGCTTTGGGGGAAATCCAGAAGCACATAAAGGCGCATATGAAGCATCAAAAACAGTACGCCATGTTGCATTATCATTGACTGGAGAACCAATAACCTATCCAAAGATGAACGCTTTATTAAAAAAGTTTAATGAACAGCATGTTTCGACTTTTATTGTCACAAATGCCCAATATCCAGAAGCAATTCGTGACCTCCAACCAATAACTCAGTTATACATAAGTGTCGATGCACCAAATAAAGAACTCCTAAAACAGATTGACGTTCCTCTGTTCAAAGACTATTGGGAACGCTTAAACAAAAGTTTAGAATATCTTGCACAAAAAAAACAAAGAACGTGTATTCGCTTAACCTTGGTCAAAGAAGAAAATATGTGCGACCTTGGAGGCTATGTTTCTTTAATAAAAAAGGGAGACCCAGATTTTATTGAAGTCAAAGCTTACATGTTTGTCGGTGCATCACAGCAACGATTAAGCTATAAGAACATGCCTCTGCATGAAGAAGTGCTTGCTTTTAGTAGAGACTTAGAAAAACTCTTACCGGACTATGAAATAGTATCTGAGCACATTCCTTCTCGTGTCATTATGTTCGCAAAGAAATCGTTTCAGAAAAATGGGAAATGGTATACATGGATAGATTTTCCTAAGTTTCATGAATTAGTCTTGTCTGGGAAAGAATTTTCTTCAGAAGATTATCTAGGTCCTACTCCTCAAGTAGGTATTAGTGGAAAAGGAACAGAAGACCATAATGTCATGATCAAAGAACAAAGGCAAAAAAAGAAACAAGCAATGTATGTGAATGAAAACACAGATGAACTGGAATTCTGGAAAGAAAACTAGAGAATTTTATATACTGTAAAAAGTAATGGGTAATAGGCACATTCTTCAAAAAGAGTACTGACAAGACCACCAGTTGTAATCCTATCTTTGATATCTTTCCATCGTTCTTCAAATGGTCTTTGTGCGAGTTCATCTATAAAACAACGCTCTTCCCCAAGACAATATTCCAAAAGAGAGATGCTTACTCCTGGAACAATAGGGCTTCCATCAAGAATAAGTAAACGATAAGGATTTTCCATGACTTTCTGATAGTTCTGTCCTCTATTTAAAAGTTCGCAAGCTCAAGAATAGCTTTATAAAGAGAAGTAGAGGGATTTTTACCATGAAATCATCACTAAAAAATCATATGATTGATAGTACAGCAATTATCGTAGAAAATGCTCCTCTCTTTGCTGCACAAGAAGTCTTTTTTGCAGGGATGTCTGATACTATTTCTTTGCATGCAAGAATCTATGGTGCACTCAGCGTCTACTTGGGTGTGGGTTTTGTCTATTCGAAAGGCAGGGATTTTTTCAAAGAGAAACTACATATTGAAGAGAAATCAGAGTTCGTAAAAACAGCCTACGATGCTTTCTATACCAGTGCTTTTGCAGCAAGCTATTCTGTACCTCTCTATTTTTTTTCAGGAACAACCGATATAAAAGAAATTGTTCTTGGTACTATAGGTGGTGGAATCATTGGTTTCGTCAATGGTGCTCCGCAAGGATACATGCTTGATGTCTGCCGTGATCTTGCTGGTGTAAAGCCTTGTACAAGATCGTCTTATCCTTCTTTTCTACGAGAAAAAAGTGCTACAGGAAAAAAGCTTCTTGCTCTAGGGTTAGTTTCCCTTTCATTTGCAACACTCACAGGAATATATACTTGTAATGAAGATCAAAGTATTTCTTTAGAAAACATTGTTTCTTCCTTTTAGCACTCTCTAAGATGTGATCGAATAGATTGAACAAGTCTTCGTGCATAGGCTGATTTGATTGCATACATAGTACTACTTCTCCCAGGATTATCCCCTGAGAAAAGTGTTCCAAGATATTCTCCTTGATTGCTAAAAATTCCTGTACCACTATAATTACTATCTCCTTTTCCTTGAAAAACAAAACAATCTCTTCGAAGAGGTCCATCTTCTCCTTTTGTCTTTACAACTTCAATATCACAACTGCTTTCTTCAACAAGGCCTTCAAGCATCAGTGCTTCTCTTCCATTGGGAAAAGGAAAATAAACGAGCTTTTCTGCTTCATCAGGATCTCTAAAGCCCAGAGGAATCGTAGGAAGACTATCATGATCTCCAAAAGTTCTCAGAATGGCAAGATCATAGTCTTCTTCAGATGCAAAAAAACTAGGATCCAGAGCAGATTCTCTTCCTTCTATATCACGAACAATATAATCCCTCATGCGATACCTCTCTGATCTTAGGTGATTGAGAAGATGTAAGCTCGTGAGAAGAAAACCTTCTCTATTTAGCAAAATTCCTGTTCCTCCCATTTGAGATCCTTTATGAACAAGAGAAACAACATTTCTTTGAAAATCCTGAGCACAGCCTATTTTTTGCCACTGAAGATTTTCCCATAATACAGAGGAAGCATGGCTGTAATAAGGGTGTCCCCTTTCTAAAGACCGAAGCGCTTGTTCTCTATGGTACATAAGGTTGATAATCATAGTCCTTTTCCTCAAAAGATGGTATATAAAGCCGAGGTTTCAAGGAAAATCAATCTTCTGGTGGAAGAGAGGGAGCACAGAAAAGTGATGCAACATATCCGAAAGAGCTATAGCAATACCAACATCTAAAAGAGTAATTGCTGGACCATTAAGAATGAAATCTGGAAAAAGGGAAGGACTGTAAAAGATCCCTGGAACAATAAGAAGAAAGCCTATATACATATGATGCACACGTACAGGAAGCTTAAATTTTTTCTGAATGCTTTTACTATGGAAATCAAAGCCAAAACGAAAAATATAAGTTATAATTTCTATGAAGCAAGCAGTCCACAAAATAAAAGGAAGGTTCATAGGAAATAAGTATATAAACTTCTTAATATATGTTTACTTTATGAATCTCTATCCAGAGTATATCTTTAAGGATGTTACTCATATTAATCCCAAAATTATGAAAGGGAAGAAATTATTCATCTTTGATATTGATAATACTCTTTTTTACTCTGAAACAACAGTCATTCGGGAAGATATCCTTCACTGGTTCAAAGCAACGCATAAAAAATATCCTTGTATTTGTTTCTCAAACAGTTTTAGCATACAAAAAAGAAAACCAGTCCTTGAAAAGACTCTAGGCTGTAAAGTTTTTATAAGTACCCATAAAAAACCCTCTAAAGAACTATTCCAAGAGATAGTACAAGAGTACAAAGTACAAGCAAAAGATGTTCTCGTCATAGGAGACTTTCATTTTACAGATGTGCTCTTTGCAAATAGAAACCATGCAAGCTCTGTGCTTGTCCGCCCCTTAGGTGGAGAAAAAAAATTGAGTTTATGGTTTGCAAGAGTAATAGAGAATATGCTGCTTTTCATTCTCGCCCTGTTTTCTTCAGAAGCAAAAGAGATTTAAAGAATGTATCCATTCTAAGAAACATGCTCAAAGAAAAAACACTCGCCCCAGACTTTACATTAAAAGACGCAAATGATAAAGAACATACTCTTTCTCAATACAGAGGAAAAAAGGTTATTCTCTATTTCTATCCAAAAGATGATACACCTGGTTGCACACAAGAAGCCTGTGATTTTCGAGATAGTATACAAGTTATAACAAAGAAGAAAGGAGTTGTTTTTGGGATCAGTGCTGACTCTGAAGCATCTCATGGGAAATTTGCAAAAAAGTTTGGTCTCCCTTTCACTCTTCTCTCTGATACAGAAAAGAAAGTCATACAAAAGTACGAAGCATGGGGAGAAAAAAGCATGTATGGAAGAAAATATATGGGGATCTTTCGTACAACCTATGTGATTGATGAACAAGGGAAAATCATGAAAGCTTTTACAAGCGTCAAAGTTCCTGGGCATGTCGAAGAAGTGCTTGCCTTACTTTAGAAGTTCTTCTATTGTTTTATTTATTCTTTTTAAACGATCTTTATTCCCTAGAGTTCCCTCTTCTATAGAAACACATTGTCCTTCTTTCGAGAGAAGAAAATAGGTAGGGATGACAAATTTGTTCCCTCTTTGTCCTTGGTAGCTATCAAAGAAATTCTTTTGAGAAGATACTTGCAGAAGAACATTTCTCCCAAAATACTTCCCCTTTTCTTGGATTTTTAGAACAGTATCTCTATCTTCTTGAGAAGAAGGGCGTATAAGATAAAGACCAAGACTAGGAAGAGATTTTTCTAATTCTTGTAAAAGCGGCATATCGGCAATACAAGGAGGACAATACGAAGCCCATGCATGGACGAGTACTGGTTTTGAGTAA
>CAYJSK010000088.1:0-4534 GCA_964372745.1 Candidatus Woesearchaeota archaeon | reverse complement strand
ACAATCATAACCTCTGCCAAAGTATCCAATTCGCAATACTTCAATAAATTATCTCTGACTTTCTTCCTTTGTTCTTCTGTACAATCACCATAAGTTACATTAAAAAATTCAGCAGAAGCTGTTCGACTTTGTCTCCTTCACTGAACTTAAACTCTTCAGCTAAAGTGACTTTTCTAATCTTCTCTGGCTGATTAAACATAATCCATAAGTGCCTTGGGCATTCCAATCCCAAGATTATACTTTGATTTTGTTAATACGCAAATCATGTATATCTAAGAAAAGAGAGTATATTTATAACGAATAAGGTTTGAAATCAGATTATCACCCGCATTCAACTTAGAATCTGTAACCCATAGATGCGACAGAGAGCTATTCACGAACAAAAGCCCGTAACTCTACACCTGCAACAGGATATATTTTTTTCAATTCAGCTCTCAAATCTTTATACACATCACCAGTAAGAATTTTATGTACCAATTCATTAAAAGTACTCTCTTCAGCAACTTTCCTAAAGAAATTCTCACAAGAATGTCGTAATGAAGTCAATAAACTATGCTGCACATTATCTTTCACAAGAATCATTGGTTTCAAACGCACCTGGACATCATCCTTCGTTTTGACAACAAAAGAATCATCAACTCTCTTCTTTGCTCTCTTTACAATTCTCTTCACATGTGGAGGAAGAATTTCCATACTAATCAATTCAGTGAGACAAATATTCCCTTGCACTTCAACAATCTTAAATCGCACTTCCATATTTTGTTTTTTCACAGAACGCATAACATTTCCTAAATTGGTTTTAATTCCTCTTCCTTTAAGCAACTCTGGTTCAGCAGCAACTGTTTCTCCAAAAACAACATTATTGAAAACTTTTGGAGCTTGTACACTATACCATCGTTTCTTCACGATAGACACGCGTGCTTTTTTGGTGATTACTTTTTTTGCCATTTTATTCTAGATATAATTTTGCTTGTGTTCGATCATAATTCCAATTCTGTGGAAGAACCTTCTTCGCCTTATAATATGTAGCTAATCGCTTAATTTTAGATTCAGTGAGTTGTACTCCTCTATGTGCGACCATATCATGCTTATTACTTTCCATATGCTTCATTTCAGCAATATTTTTTTTAACAAGGAATATTAAATCTTCAGGTATTTTTTTTGCTAATTTCCTTTCTTTGATAACTTGCATAATACTCTTTCCTAAAAGAGCTTTCACTGAAGGGATACCATACGAATCTCTCAAAATAATCCCGATAAGTCCTGAACCCTTTTCTTGCTTTGCAAACTTAACAATCAACTGTTCAACTTCAGCAGGTATATAAGTAACCCAACTAGGAACAGTCTTATCTACAGGTTTATGACTTCCTGCTTTTCCTCTACTCTTTGAATATAACTTTGCCATAGTTGTAAAATAATGGAGAAAAACTATTTCTCCGGTATAAGCTTGCTTTCACAATCTTATCCATTACTAGATAGAAAAAAACAACTATTTATATACTTTTCTCAAGATTCCAGTATTATGAAAAAATACCTCCTTGTACTTTTTCTGGTATTTTTCTTAAGTTCTTGCACAAACAAAGATTCAAATATCACTCTTTCTAGTCGGGAAAATCCACAAGAGGGACTCAATATATTTAATGTCTCAGAGGAATATGGCCTTATAGAAGGGGCATACCTTGAAGGAGAATATAGAGTAGACTTTGAAGCCAGAAGAGGAGCTCTTCGCCCACTCATGTATCTCATTCTTGACCCGAAAGGTGGCCTCTATGATCACAGTGGCTGCTTCATTGCAAAGAATGGAGATCCTTTTATCATAGTGGATTCTTGCTCAGTTCCATCTTTATGTTTACCTACAGATGATCCAGAATCAGAAAAATGCCAAATAGACGAACAAATAAGAACCAAAGAGTTTGAACTTGCAGAAAAAGCAGGACAAGAAATGAAAAACCTTTCTTTTCCTAACAGTCTAAATAGAAACGTAGAAGTACTTACATCAGCAGCAAATATTTTAAGCCTAACTAATTTCGCCCCTGCTTCTTCAGCTCCCAATAATCAAAAGGCCTATCCTTAAACAAATGTTTGCACTTCACAGAATTATCCACATAAAACTCAAACCCATTCGCCCACACATCAACTCCTAACCATCGATCATCCCATGCATCCATATCTAAAGAATAACGAAACTCTATTTTTTCTAAGACTTTTCTTTTAATAAGTATACATCCCATACCAGCAAAGGCAATCTTCAACAATTGCGGCTCTTCCCAAATCTCATTCTCCAACAAATATCCTGTATGATCCCAATTCCCTTGTTCTTTGGAAAACACCCATGCAAAAGGCATGACTTTAACTTCTCCTCCTATATCATGAGGCCCAAAATACATAGCAGACACAACATCTTTATCATGACGCATCAATTTTTCAATAACATCTTTTGGTGGGATCACATCCTGATCTAAAATAAGAAGGTAATCATATCCCCCATCCAAAACCTTTTGCCGAATCCTATTATGATCCCGTGTCACCATATCTCGAATTCTCTGAACATGTTCACTTTTTTCTACAATGAAACCATCAGCAAACACTCTTTGATAAAAACGCATTCCGGGAGAATTATCCACGAAAAAAATATCCTTCTTAGGATAACTTAAATGTTTCAAAGCTTTTGAGAACTCTGGATAACAATACTCATACCATTCACAAATAGGCGCAGCAACAAGTACTTTTTTCATAGAAGAAAAGAAAAACTAAGAATTTAAAAACTTAATGACTGCTCACTTTCTGACTACACGCAAGCCCATCAAGGATAAGAATGATTTTTGTTTCTAACTGAGGATGCTCTTGTACTCGTTTTCTATAATCCTGACAACCAACAAAAGTAATATTGTCAGCAATAATATATCCACCTGTTTTCAAAAGAGAAATACAATGTTCCAATACGTGCATATAACCTTTTTTTGCAAAATCAATAAAAATTAAATCAAAAGTGTTATGATTCTTTGTATCATGAGCAAGTTTCTCCACCTCTTTTACAGCATCACCAACAATAATTTTTGCTTTCACATGAAAAAAAGAATAATTTTTCTTCGCTTCTTGTGCAATAAGAGGATCTAACTCAATAGTCAATAACTCTGCACCAGCACTTCCCAGAATACACCCACTATATCCATTTGCACTTCCTAATTCAAGAACTTTCTGAGGCTGCAACTCCTGTACCATATCATACAACCATTTTCCTTTCCTACTTCCAACTATAGGAATTCCTCGAGCAACACTCTCTTGTTCTAATAATCGTAAATCCTCAAACTTCATCCTTCCTCCAAGAGAACCATAGTATCATGTACGCGTACTTTTTCTTTCAGGGGGAAAGTAATACGCATTCCTCTTTGTGCTTTTTCTAAACTATTTCCATCATAATCACGCAACTCAATAATCTTTTCTTGAACATTCTTTGTAGTAACACCATAAAATGCAACAGAAGACTCTACAGAAATATCTCCTTCTAATCGAACAAGTGCAACCTTTGCATGAGGGTAATAATTCTCTACAACACCGACAACAGGCAATAGGTCTTTCTTCTCTTCAACTTTTCTCTGTCTTTCAGAATGCATACACACCGGGCTACAAGTATTTTTCATCTGCTCACGACAAGTTCGACAGCAAATAAACAATCTATCACAATCCAAGTTATAACAATTTGTATACTCAGCACAAGCTACAGAACAAAGAGCACAAGAACTAATAGGTCTTTCAAGATAGGAAGTAAGTCTATCATCAAAGACAAAGCATGCGCCTTCATAATAACTCTCAGGATACTGATTCAGATAATTGATAATACCACCTTCTAACTGATACACAGAAGAAAAGCCTTGCTCTTTCATATATGCGGAAGCTTTCTCACAACGAATACCACCCGTACAATACATTACTATTTCTTTATCTTTAAAGTTCTCAAATTTTTCAATTGCTTGCGGAAACTCTTTAAATGTTTTTATCGGAAGCACAACTGCATTCTTAAATTTTCCAACAACAGCTTCATGTTCATTTCGTGCATCAATAATCACAAAGTCTTTTTTTGTATCATACCAATTTTTTAATTTAGCAGGAGATACATGCTCAGCTCTTTGAGAGACAGAAACTTTTTTCCCAAAAGCAACAATTTCTTTTCGTACACGCACAACAAGTTTATGATATGCTTGGTTTTCTACAGTTTGTTCTCTATAAGTGAGTCCAGAAAAAGAGTTTTCTAAAAAAGATTGAAAAGTTTTAATATTCATTTCTTCACCACACACAGCACCATTAATACCTTCTTCAGCAAGAAGAATTCTTCCTAAAATACACAGTTCTTCACACTTTTTAACAAGTTCTTTTCGAAGAGCCTCTGGATTCTCTAAAACAACATAACGATAAAAGGAAATAACCTTGTAAACCATAAAAAGAAGAATCTAAAAGAGATTTAAAAAGCTTTTTATAAGGCGTAATACTTCAGTGAAGTGAAGGTTTTGCAAGGATTTGTTGTAATCCTAGCAAG
>CAYJSK010000087.1:0-4559 GCA_964372745.1 Candidatus Woesearchaeota archaeon | reverse complement strand
TGCAGAATACTATGTGATTTGTGAAGATGTGTATGGGAACCAAGCAAGTTATTATATTGATTTGAGTGCCTGGGTGTGAAGTTTGAGAAGAATGTGTATGACAGAACAAAGAGAAGTAAAATTATTTGAGAAAAAATACCTTACAGTTATGTTGGAGACCATTTGCATTATCGATTTTTATGAGAAAAGAAAATGGGTGGAAAGAGGGTCAGAGTTATTTGTTTCATATTTGAATCTACGTTCATATTCTTTTGTGGAATCCATTCTAAAACTAATGAAACTACAATTATTTCTTCTTTTGCTATTGAGTATATTAGCCTCCAACCTTTAGGAAGATTGTATTTCCAAAGATTTTTGACTTCATACTTTTGTTTGTATTCTTTTGGTGTTACGCCTATTTTTCTATTTAATCCCAGATGTATTCTTGTATTATACCATTCCATGAATTCTTAAATGAATCCAATTTTTGTCTTTTTTCTTCATAAGTTCTAAACCATCTCTCTTCATCTATGGAGATAATTTCTTTTTCTTTAAAAACCCTGGGGAAGATTTATAAACTTTCTCTCTTTAGATTCTTTTTATGAAAAAAAGAGGACAGATATTAGGTTTACCCTTGGTGTTGTTGTTTTCCCTCATTGTAGGAGCATTTATTCTTCTCTATGGTGCAAAAGTTATTCTCGATTTGACGAGTGAAGCAGATTATGTTGAGTTTCTTGATCAAGTGAAAGATTTTGATACGACTGTGCAAACTTTTCAAAATTATGATGTTGGGTCTTCTAAAGTGTATAGTTTTGACCTCCCTAAAGATATAGAAACACTCTGTTTATATGATGCAACTCAAGAAGGATCTTGTACTTTGAATGGGGAGAGTTGTCCTGCAGATTTACAAGGTGAATTAGATCTTGTGCTTGATGATAAGTATAACTTTTATATCTTCCCTGTTGGATTGTATGATCAAAATAGACTCCCTATTGAAGACTTTCAAACACTTGGAGGAAATCCTGTTTGTTTGAGCAATGGGGGCAGTGTTGCCATTCAAGCGCAAAAAGACTCTGTAGGCGTATCATACTATGAGAAATAACAAAGGACAAATGTCTTCCAGTTTCAATTATATTTTTGCTTTGATCATAGGAGGCATTGTGTTTATGTTTTTTGTGGGCTTTGCGTATAATTATTTAAGTTTTTCTGGATCTTTGTCTTCTGCTGAGCTGGTGAGTTCTTTGAATGATGAGTTTGCTGCGTTTTCTGCGTCTGATTCTGCGGAGAAAGCTTTAGATTTTTCTTCTGGACTTTCTTTTCGCATCTATGAAGGGAAGTTGACGAGTGAAGGGCAGTCCAAGGCTATTGACCATGCGATTTTTGCGCCTTTTGAAGTTGAGGGAGAGAGAATTCTTATTGCAACAAAGTCTTTAGAGATTCCGTATAGGGTGGGAAATGTGTTTTATGTTGCGGATGGAAAGACTGTATATATCTTGGTGTATGATTCAAAAACAGAAGAGGTTATTCAGGATTTGCAGAGTTCGTATAATTCTCTTCCGCAAAGTTTTCCTGTTGAAGTCGTTTCTACGACACAATTGAGTTCAGATATGCAGACTTTGTATGAACTTACTGCTGCCTATGAATATGTGCGTTTTGTGTTTTTTACTTCTGCAAAAGGCTATGATGATAAGATATCTCAAGTGTTTCCTTCCTATGAAATTCTGGAAGTCACTTCTTCTTTAGAAGATTATTCTGCTGGGGAAATTACATACCCTGATAATGAAGAGGTGATCTATGTGGGTTACCCTTTGCTTGTTGGAGGGATAGTTTCTGGTGATGCCTATATGTATAGTTATAATTTAGATTTGGTGATGGAGAAATTGTCGCGTTTGACTGGGGTGTATTATGATAAGAGCAAGTTTATTGCTGCACAGTTGCCGAGCTGTGATTATGCAGCTATAAAGACTGCGTTAAATAATTACAAAAGTACTACTGGTGCAGAAGAGTTGAGTTCGTATAGTGCGTTTATAGCCAAAATGGAATTGGTGGAAGATGCAAATAAAGCGCTTGGGGGTGAGTGTCCTGAGATTTATTAATAAAAAGGGGGATATCCAGATGATGGAGACTCTGATGGTTGCCTTGGTGTTTATGGTTGTGTTAGTGGTTGCTTTAGGTTTTTATTTCAAATTTTCTTTGCAGAATACAGTTGAGAAAGGAGAAGATGCTTGTCTTGTGTCCAATACAGTGATGCTTTCTTCTATTGCAAATATGCCTGAGATTCAATGTAGTCAAGGGGGAAAGAGGGTGGAATGTATTGATACGACAAAGTTGATGGTGTTTGATGCAGGAAGAGAATATAAAGAGTTTTTTACTGCGAATTGTGATCAAAAAGTGTATTTTACACAAGTGTATCCAGAGCCTCTTGTTGAGGATGAAGAGTGTGTGCAGGGAAATTATCCGGAGTGTGCTGTCTTCCCCTATTATGATCCACAGATAGAGTATAGTAGTTCTCTTGTTATTTCTACTCCTGTGAGTTTGTATTTTCCTATGACTGATGAATATAGGTTTGGACGATTAGTTATTGAGGTGTTACAATGAAAAAAGGACAGACTGAGATTATTGGGTTTATGGTGATTATTTTACTTCTTTTCTTTTCTTTGATTTTTTATTTTAGGTTTTCAAGTATTGATGATAGTGATTTTCTTTCAGAGGCTGAGGAGAATCTTGAGGTTTCTAATCTCCTTACTGTGATGAAACAGTATACGCTTTGTGAAGAGAATTCTTTAGGTGATGCGATTAAGCAATGTGCAGAGGGCGGTGGTTTTGTGTGTGGGGAAGATGCCTGTGCTGTCGTGAAGCGGGAAGTTGCTGTCATTGCTTCTTTGAATGGCTGGGAAGAAACTGAATATATGTTTTATATTGGGGATGAGCTGTATTCGCCTTCGACATGTATTGGGGATAGTTTTGCAGATGATTATACCACTGCAGGAGTGGATGTGCGTTTGGTGTATTGCGTTCCTTAGCTTGGTATGGCTTATAAATGGTGGTTGATAGCAATATATTGGTAAGGTTTATAAATATGCTTGCTTAGCAATATATTATGGCTCGAGATAATACAAAGGCGAAGAGAATTATTTTAGAACTTCTTCATTGTGGAGATGGTTCTCTTAGTAAATATAAGATTGCAAAAGAGACTGAGACCAATATTTCTTGGACTGTAACCCTTTTGAGGAAATTGGAAGAAAAGAAACTTATACAAGGAACAAAAATTTTGTCTTTAGATAAGCTTATTGCATATTATCTGAGTTTCAAACAAAAAGAAAAATTCTTTGACTTTCATCTTCCTCAAGCTGAAGAATATCTTAGACAGACTCATAGAACTTATGCGTTGACTACATATGCTGCGGAAAACCTTAAATCTCACCATCTTTTTCCTTTTCGTATTGATGTATATATTAAAGAAGAGGATTTGGAGAAATGGAAGAAAGAACTCTTCCAAAAAGGGCTTGTTGGAAAGGGGAATTTGCGATTGATTATTGTGTCTGATACTTATATCTTTAAATTTACACAGAAAATACAAGGTCTTTTTGTTGTTAGTGTTCCTCTTTTACTGATTAGCTTGAAAAAAGAAGGCGGTGTTTGCTTAGAAGCTTATACTTATCTGGTGAAAAAATATGTATCCCTCAAATGAAACAAAAATATCTTATCATTACTTAAAGCCAGTCATACAATCTCTAGATGAGCCTCTCTGTATGCTTGGGGGTTGGGCAATTTACTTTACTGTGAATGTTCTTTTTACCAAAGAAAAAGGATTTCCTTATTTGGGCTCTCGGGATATTGATTTAGGGTTTCATGACTCTAAAACTGCTCGGAAAGCCATGGAACAGCTTGAACAGTTAGGATTTCAAAAGATTTCCTTTCGCTATTATAAGGAAGTGCATACAGAAACTATGAAGGAATTGAATAAGGAAGAAGCGCGAAAAACTCCTTTGTATGATATTTTTCCTATGTATGTTGATCTTATCCTTTCTCATACAGATTCGTCTATGAAGACTACGCTTGGTTTTATGCCTATTGATGAACCTCTTTTGAAGAAGGTTTTTGATCATAAAGAAAAGAGAGAAGTGGAAGAGTTTGGAAGGAAACTATTCATCCCTAGTCCTGCCTTGCTTCTTGCAATGAAACTTATTGCTCTTCCCCAAAGAGATAAAGAGCATAAGAGGATAAAAGACTTTTGTGACATTACTGCTCTTTGTTTATATTCAGGAATTGCTTTACATATCCTTAAACAAGAAGTAGAAATTTTTACCTCTAAAGAAAGAATCCGAAAGAGTGTGGACGTGCTTACTAAGGACGATTATATTCAAGTGAAACAAATATTAGGTGTTGAAGAAGCTATTCTTTTCGACCTTGTTAGAAAACTTTCCGAGTAAGAATTTCTTTAGGGATGTAAGTAAGTCTCTTCTTATTTAAGGGATACTTACATGGCCTTTTGTTGGTAAAAACTTTTTTTCTCATGAAAGGCTCCTTTTGCTCTAATTGTACCTCTTTAGTTGTAGCGTGACTTGGGCATTATCTCT
>CAYJSK010000086.1:0-4566 GCA_964372745.1 Candidatus Woesearchaeota archaeon | reverse complement strand
GGGGCTTAATGCGGTATTTTGACGAATATAAAAGTCGTATACAAATTAACAAATACTGGGTGCTTGTCGCTATTGTTCTTGTGATTGTGGTTGAACTCGTTTTACAAAAAGGAATACTCTAAAATGTTTCAAGGAATGGATCCACGCCTGGTAAAGCAGGCTATGAAGAAAATGGGGATGAAACAGGAAGATATTCCTGCACATGAAGTTCTCATTAAATGTGGAGATAAAAATCTTATTATTCGAAATCCAAATGTTCAAAAGATTGTGATGATGAATGAAGTGAGTTTTCAAATTACTGGAGATGTGGAGGAAAGCTCTGCAATTAGTGAAGAAGACATACACACCGTCATGCAACAAGCTTCTTGTTCCAAAGAAGATGCCCGAAAAGCACTGGAAAAAACACAAGGGGATCTTGCTGAAGCTATCCTGGATTTACAATCATAAATACGCTTGAAGATGCATACAAGGCTCTGCATAGAGCAGAAGGGATCATAGAAAAGAACTATGCTTTTACAGGAGAACTTAAACTCCTCCCAGTGGCATTGCAGCAGTTACAGAAAGCAATAGAAAATGCATGGAAATATTCAGGGGGGAAAAAACCAAGACTCTTGGGTGAATTAGAAGATATCTTGAAAAAGAGGAAAGAAAGCCCTGTTGAGTTTAAGCGAAAAGAAAAACTCATCCTATGTACAGAAAGGTACCACATAACGATCATTGAAGAAAAAGTTCTTAGGAACTACCTTCAAAAAACAAAGGAATATCTTGAAAAATGCATGACGAAGAACCAGCACGGGAAGAATTGAAGCGCATTGATCACTTGATCTTTGTGACACTCAAGTATACGAGGACCGCAGATATAATTAGAACTATCCTGGGGAAATTTATTCTTACCTTAGATCACCAAACAGAAAAATATTATCTTGTGCAATTAGAAAAAGGCAAGGTGAAAGATGTTCCACCTGTTCCCCTAGTACGAATGAAGAAGCTTGAAACAATATATACAAAAGATCCCAAAGTCAAAGATATGGTTGATTTTTATGTACAACTCAAAGCAATTTATAATGCAGATTTCAAAGCAAAAGAAGAATATAGAAAGAATGTTACCCTGGTTACAAAAGGGAAAGAAATAAATATTGCTATGCTTAAAGATTATGTAGAAACTACAAAAGGCTATGTGAATTACATAGATGAACTGGTCAAATGAAAACTATAGGTTTATTGAGTGGAAAAGGTGGTGTTGGAAAAACAACTACAGCAGTAAACCTTGCTGCAGCTCTGCATTCTCTTGGAAAACAAAGTATTCTTATTGATACAAATCTTACGACTCCTAATGTAGGAGTGTGCTTGGGAAGTCCAAGCAATCCCATTACTTTGCATCATGTGCTGCAAGGGAAGAATTCTATTCATGAAGCAATCTATCGCCATCCTTCGGGGATGTATTTTGTGCCTGGATCTCTTGCACTGGAAGATATGGACAAACTGAAAGTTTCTCAGCTGAAAACCATCAAAGAACTACGAGCAGATTATCTTATTTTAGATGGTGCTGCTGGCCTAGGAAAAGAAGCACTTGCCACATTAGAACATTGTGATGAACTTCTTATTGTGACGAATGCTGAACTCCCTGCAATGACTGATGCACTCAAAACCATACGTATTGCAGAAGAGTTTGGGAAGCATGTCAAAGGAGTGATTGTGACACGAACAAGAAAAGATAAGTATGATATTTCTCTGAGGAATATTGAAGCTATGTTAGAAAAACCAGTTATTGGTGTTATTCCTGAAGATATGAGTGTACGAGAAGCATTGCATCTTAAAGATTCTCTTGTGTTTACTCATCCCCATTCAAACGCAGCACGAAGCTATATGCGATTGGCTGCTGTTATCTCTGGTGCGCAGGGACCTGAAGATTTGAAACTCAACTGGATAGATAAATTTTTCAAAGTCTTTAAACGCATTGCACAGTAAAGGAGGAAAAAATGGAAGAATATGTTGTAGAAACAGAAAGTGGTTCTATATATAAAATTGTAAGAGAAGGAAGAGCATGGAAAATTAATGTTCCCGATTTCAAGGGTTGGAAAGAGATTGGTATGCTTGGAAAAGGGAGACAATCTACTCCTGTTCAAGAGATTCAAACGATTGGGGATTTTAAAGGTGCATTCATTTGGTATAGACTTATGGATAGACAGGATACTTCTGCAAAAACAGGTCGTGTAGTAAAAACCTATGCTGAGGCATAAAGAAGAAAAATGGAAGAATATGCGGATAAAGTACTGCTGAGGCTTCGTGCAACTAGAGAGATATCTGAAAAAGGGAAGAAAATAGCCTTTAAGCCATTAAGGTATAAAGTGTTTGTAAAAACAGGAGATTTTTTTGTTCAAAAAGTTGCTGAGGGTGAGTGGTTTATCGAAGATATTACGATGAAAAAATTCTTTCGATAGGAAAAATACTCGCAAGAGATATTTTTGAATTAAAAGATGAACATAAAGGAAAACAGATCTATTATGAGAATAAAGATTTTCCAGGTGTTACAGAAAAAATAATAGGTATTAAGGAAATATGAGGTGAGAAAATGGGGATTTTTGATTGGTTTCAAAGAAAAGTAGAGACAAGTAAAAAGTATCTTATAAGGACAAAAAGTGGTTCTCGCTATGAAGTTGAAAGATCAGAAGAAGGAATTTGGATAATAAACAGAGGAGATAAAGGTAAAGCAAAGATTGCAACTATTGGAGAAACATCTGCAGATGATATTTCTGAGTTGAGTAAAAGTTTCCTAGGGAAGAACATTTTCTTCTACAATAGCAGCGGAGGCCTGGGAAATACAAATATCATCACAGATATACAAAAGCTTTAAGGAGATATATACTCTACACCCAATGTGTTTTTAAAAAAAGAACTCTTTACACAAGTATGGAAGAACTCCCCTCACATCTAGAATCTGTAGATCCTGAAAAGACTTTTCTTGTAGAAACTGAAGATTCTAGCTTTGTTTTTCATCTTACAAAAGGGATATTTTATGCGCGACGGACCACAAGTAAGGATCCACGATATTGCCTTGTCACAAAAATTAATGGGAAAAACAGATATAAAGAAAGTGACCTGGATTTGTATGCAGAAGTGTCGTATATACACCCCAAATTAAACCAAGAAGTTCTCTCTGCAAAAGTGAAAAGTGTTGCTTTGAGATAATTTTTTCTCTTTGATATCCATTTAGCTGAACTTTAGTCTGGAGAATATTCTTTTCTTTGTATCTACTCAAGAGAGAGTACTAAAACAAAACCTTTATAAAGGAGTTACTACTCATTAAAGGTAGTTCATTAAGGCAATCCCTCCCTGTGTTTATTGGTGGCAGCCACAAGCTGCCCCCTCTAAACCTTTTAAGATTTCTACGATGTTTTTACTAAAAAAAGAGACATACTTTTAGGGATTACTTGTGAGCAAAAAAACTATGAAAAGAGAAATATACTATGGAAACGACAACCATTACACTAAGAAAAGATACAAAAAATATTAGACATTGTAGGCTTAGAAAGCGAAAGTTATGATGAAGCTATTCAAGGATTCAACAAACTCTTCTACGAAAAAACACACATGCTCTTTAGGAATCATCTCTTTGATTGATTGAGGTATAAGCCCATTCTGGTCTTTGTAAGAATTTATGTAAACCATTTTGCACCTCTTTTTATAGAAGATAAATTTTTATTTTAAAGATGATAGAACTAGTATTTGTATTTTATGAATTATGGGACAGTCTGAGGAATTTAACTGTTCGGAACGACCGCTTCGCTAAATTTCCAAGCAATTTCCCATGCTCACCCGAATCGGCAACAATACATAATGAAAGTTAGTTGCTGACTTCGCTTAATCGCGATGTTAGTTTCAATAAGCCGGCTCGCTATTTATGAGAAAAATTCGGCTGATAAAACTAATCACTTCTTCCAGCAAAAAATTTTAGTAGAGCACCACTTTCGTCATGCACATTCCACCCATATTTAATCATTCCTTTAACAGTTTTTAAATCTCTTTGAGCACTAGAAAAATTTGGGTCAAATTCTAAAGCCTTCCTAAAATGTTCTTCCACTCTCTCTAAATCACTTTCTTCATTACCGTAACGTTCTCTTTGTTGCGTTTTATCTAACAAAGCACATCCCAGATTATAATGTGCTCTTGTAGCAACATTTGATTTAATATCTTCTTCAGCTATTAATTTAGGTAAATTTTCTATTGTTTGTCCAAATTCTGCTATTGCTTCCTCTAATTTCTTGTCTCTATAATGAATTGTTCCTAAATTATAATTAACAATAGCTGAGTAATTTCTATTTATATCTAATTCTAATGCTTTTCTATATTCAGCTATTGCTTCGTTTTTTCTTCCTGCTCCTTGTAAAGTATATCCTAGATTATAATGTGCCAAAATATCTTCAGGATTCTCTCTAATCTGTTTTTGGAATTGTTCTATTTGTTCATCAATAGTTGACATTTTTATACACCAATTAAGTTATGTTATTAAGTAATGAACTAATCTTTTTAAATCTTTCGATAGAAACTACTTTAAAGTTAGAACAA
>CAYJSK010000085.1:0-4574 GCA_964372745.1 Candidatus Woesearchaeota archaeon | reverse complement strand
TATTTAAGGCTTCTCGTGTTTGATTTTCAACAGTTTCTCTGTGCACTTTTCAACCATTTTGAAGCTCCTTTTTCTGAAAAATGCAGAATTCTGGACTTATAGGACTTTAGCAAAGAAAAAAGAAGAAAAGGGCTTTAAAAAGCCAAGGTTAGTTACACCTAGAAAATCCACAACTACATTGTTCACAGCCTTCAACAATTCGTAAAGGAAGAGAGCAGCTAGGACAGAACTTTCCAGTAATTTTTCCTTCTCCTTTCTCTTTTCCAGGGCTAGGTTCAGTATTTGTAGCTCCATTGCCAAATCTTGCTTCTTTACTTAGTGCTGATTCAAGACCTTTTGCAATTGCATCTGGGAATGAGGCAACTCGATTTTCACCAAAGCCAATTTGAGTTTCTCCACTAATACCCCTCAGTTGTTCGATAATTACTTCAGTAGGTACACCTGCTTTAAGTGCAAGAGATGCAAGCTTTCCATATCCTGCTGCAATTGCTGGAAGATCTCCATCTGTTCTTGGTACAGAAACAAAGACTTCATAAGGAGAAATGTTTTCATTATGACCATTTCTTTCCCAATTCAGAGTCATAAATACATTTACCCCATAAGGGGTTTGTTGTTTTTCTGTTCTTCCACCAACATTTTCTGGCCTTGGCTCAGCAAGTCTTTGAGAAACAAGGGTAGTAAGATCCTGTCTCTTTTTCCGAAGGTTCAAAATAGGATTTCCTTCTTCATCTTTAGTACTTCCCTTCACTTTCAGAGGTTGATCTTTTCTCGTACCATTTCTGTAAAAAGTAACCCCTTTTATCTTCAATTCATCTGCAAGGAGGAAAGCTTTTTCCACATCTTCAACACTCACATTACTTCTAAAATTGGTTGTTTTACTAATTGCATCATCAACATGTTTTTGTACAACAGCTTCCATTCTGAGATGATCTTCTGCACTAATATCATAAGTGGTTACAAAAATATTTTTAATTTTGTTAAGATTTCTTTGCCTTAGTCCGAATCTATCTTCTTGTTCTCCCACACCTTTAACAAGAGTAAACCCTTGAAGAGATCCATCTCCACCATGTACATCTTGGACATAAGTATGGAATCTTATTTTTTCTGCATCATCAAAAAAGAAAGGGTACTTTTGTAACTTCTCTTCAAGGACTGGATTAAAGACATCTACAATCGTACCTTGTACTGTGGTTCGGGTATATGCTAAAGCAAACTCTGGTTCCATTCCTCCAGTAGTTTGTGCTGCAAATCCAGTAGTCCCAGTAGGAGCTAGTGTTCGTACAATTGCGTTCCTCTTCGGTCTTCCATTTCTAAACTTGCTATACTTAAAGTTAGGGAATGCACCAAACTTTTCCGCTTTCTCATGAGAGGCTTCATCACTCTCTTTTTCCCAGTAAGCAAGAAGTGTATCTACAAACTCTCTTGTCTCAGCAGAATTATATGGCATTTCCAAACGGTAAAGCATATTTGCAAGCCCCATGAATCCCATACCTATCTTTCTATTGCTCTTTTGAGTCCTTTCAATAGCCATGTTGGTAAATTCATTTTGATCAATGGCATTATCGAGGATTTCATACATCAATCGAATATTTGACTTGAATGCTTCATAATTGACCTTATATCCAGAAAGTACAGTTGGATCTTTTACAAGAATTTTTTCCAAATTAGTATGCCCAAGAACACATGCTTCATTTCCTAAAAGGGGTTTTTCTCCACAAGGATTCGTTGCACGCATTTCTCCAACACCAATAGGAAGATTCACAAAATGTCCTTCATCATCTCTTTCAGTGATAAACTCATCAACAAGTTTTTCTAATGCGACATTCTTTTTTCCTTGGCGAAGCCGCCCCATAATTTCTAATGCTTCTGGGTCTTTTTTCTCTAAAATAAATTCTTTAAAATACCCTGGGAGTGTGGGATTTCCATCATTAATATGTCCTGTATTAATAACTCCTGGTTCTCCATTAAACCATGCCCCATAGGATAAATGTCGAAGAACCTTCTTAGCATCCAAGTAGACTTCTCCATTTTTAATTTTCCCTATAACTATATAGGCATCATCAAGTCCTTCAGGAACCCATGGACTAAGAACATCAACCCCATTATCTCCAATAAGCAAAGAAACTTTTGCCTTTTTATTCATCTTTGTCACATCTAAAGATTCTTTCAGTTGCTCTTCACTGTAATATTCTGAAATATGCGGTCGCAATTTTGGATTAAAGTGAGGGTTCTTTAATCGATAAAATCTTTCTTCTCCTTCAGCTCGTGCAGCTGTCCAAAAAGGATGATCCTCTGCAATAGAAATATTTGCTGCAGCGATTTCTCCATCTTGCCTCTTACAATAAATAAATCTCATGAGATCAGGGTGGTTCCAATCAAGCATAAACATATTTGCTCCCTCTCTTTTCCCTCCTTGGTTCATAGTCTTTCCAAGAACAACAGAGTACATACCCATAAAAGCAACAGGACCATCAGTCGTTCCTCCTGTTCCATGAATACTTTCGTTCGCAGGTCGTAAGTTAGAAAAATTAAATCCTGTCCCCCCAATAGAAGCCTGAATTTTTGCAGCCTCAGACATAGTCCCGAAAATACTTTCTCGAGAATCATAAATATCTAGAACAAAACATGCAAAGAGCTGTTCTTTCACAGTTCCTTCCTGTCGAATGTCATTGAGAAGTTCAACATCTCCACACTCTGCCAGGCGTTGAGTTACATCTCGAGCCAGAGTTTTGTGTCCCGCATTTGCCATATCCGGAGCACTGGGAAACATTTCTCTATGAACGAATCTTTGAAAGACTTCTTTTGTAGTTGTTTCAAGATCTACACTAGAATCATTTCTTGCAAGTCCTTCAGCAACACTCACTGCAGCACGATAGAACGCCATCTCTGGTGTTTCAATATATCTTTTAGTTTTGGAATCTTTTCTTCCCCATTTATCTAAAATAACCTTATAGTGTGAATCAGACATAGTGGGATTCTGTAATCCTTGATAAGAAGCCTCAATAACATAATCTGGATATGCACCTAATTTAAGTTGCGTTCTATTTGCTTCAAAAATGTAAATATCCTTTTTTGTTTCTCTGTCCTTTACCTTAAAATCTTTAAGAATTGGTACCAACATTTCTAAATATCCCTTTCCAGAATCTGCCATCTTTTTTGCCCCCTTACTTCCTCTTTATTTCTTGTATTTCTTTTTTGAAATCTTCAATGTCCTTGAATTCTTTGTACACTGAAGCGAATCGTACGTAGGCAACAGGATCAAGCCTTTTGAGCTCTCTCATCACTTTGTCGCCAATGACTATGCTTTTCATTTCTTTGAGGTTCAGCTTTCTCAACTCTCCCTCAATCTTATCCACTGCCTGCTCAATTCTTTCTATAGGCACAGGTCTTTTCTCACATGCTTTCAAAAGTCCTCGTGTAAGCTTTTCTCGATCAAAAGGTTCTCTCCTTCCATCTTTTTTCACAATGGAGAGCATGCTTTCTCTCACTTGTTCACTGGTACTAAACCTTTTTTCACATTTCAAACATTCTCTTCTTCTCCTTGTTTCACTATCAATATCTCTTTTATCTACAACCTTTGTTTCCAGATGCTGGCAAAAGACACATTTCATAGTAAACCTCAATATCTTGTGGTATGTATCTAGTTTCATACCAAGATGCTGTATCTCCTTCTACAATGGAGAACTTTATAAACATTCATATACTCAAAGATATAATTCTAAAAAAGAAGTGGAGAGAACTACAAAAATTATATAAACAAAAAGTTTTTTCAAGCTTTCTATGAACAAATTCTTATTTTTATTCTTCCTCATTATAATCTCTCTTCCCTTTGTAGCAGCACAAGATCAAGTAGAAGTAGGCATCTACGTACTCAACCTAGGGAAATTTGACATTGCAACAGGTTCCTTTACAGCAGATTTCTACCTCTCCATGAAATGTGAAACAGAATGTTCTCCAGAAAACTTTGAGTTCATGAATGGACGTGCTGCAAGCGTAGATAAAATTATTGATGAGCCTAATGAAAAGTTTTACAGAATCCAAGCAAACCTAAACTCTCCCATAGATCTCAGAAGTTTTCCTTTTGATGCACAAAAAATGCAAATAATCTTAGAAGATAAAGAGAAAACAACCCAGGAGTTAGTTTACGTTCCAAACCTTGAAGAATCAGGCATCGACCCTTCCATTGTCTTTACAGGTTGGAACATGGATGGTTGGTCAGCAAATGTAACGGAGCACGAATACCCTGTCTACAATGAAACCTACTCCCAATATGTTTTTAGTATTGATATTTCTAGAATTATCCTTAATGCCTTTCTCAAAACCTTTCTTCCAGTAATTTTCATCATGCTTGTTGTCGTTTTTAGTTTTCTCATTGATCCAGATAAAGTCTCAACGCGTTTAACTATGGCTGGTTCAAGCCTCGTTGCTTCTGTGATGTTTCACGTCTCTATTAGCAATCAAATCCCTCCAGTAGGATATCTTACCTTTGCAGATAAGTTTATGATGGTCACCTATATGGTTCTTCTCTTTAGTTTCATTATTAACGTTGCAATGTTAGAGTTGCAAGAAAGAAA
>CAYJSK010000084.1:0-4610 GCA_964372745.1 Candidatus Woesearchaeota archaeon | reverse complement strand
TTCTTCTCTGATAATCTACCCAAAGGTGCGCTATTGGTTTACCGCAGCCGATGACAACGGATTGGTATGATCATTGTTTATATCCTTGCCCCCTGACTCAAGCTCTTTCAAGCCTTTTATCGTCAAAAAAACCTTATATGGATACCCTCTTTTCTCAATATATCCATGAAGTTCCAAGATTCTTAACTGTGCGTAAATTTTATCCCTATTTAAAGCTTTCGCCAGCTCGTTTTGAGTAGAACCTTCTAATTTGCCTACTAAAATAAGAACTTTTTTGAAACAAAGAGGAAGTAAATTATTTCTAAAGAGCATAAAATCAAAATCCTTTCTTTTCTGTGAATGTTTAATATAAGGAAAAATGAATTTATCAAAAGCTAGAATATTTCTAGTGATTAAACAACAACCATCATATCTATCAAACAAATCCCATTCTTTAAGATACTTTTCATAAATGGGTATTTTAGTAGAATCCATACATGCCCATTTCAAACAATGATTTTGGATATTTACATTTCCTTCAGCATCAAAAAGGCCCGCAAAAAATATCTCCCTTTGAGGAAGTAAAGAAAGAACAACATCAAGATCCTGAGTCAAATAATCAAAAAAACGAAAAAGAGTACCATTTGGAGAATAAACCCATACCGCCCAGCCTTTAATTTGATGATCTGTATTTTGAATATAAATAGAATCTATAGGAAAATCTAACTGAGGAATAGGAACATCCTTATGTACATGAAGGTCAAAGATAGGCTCTTGGTAAATTTTTTTGAGATAAGAAGCCGTTTCAAAATTAAGAGTTCTATTTTTATTAACTACACCAAATCTTCCACTGCCGATTCTATCACCAACCCAAAGACCAAAGAAATACTGAAAATACTCATCTACAGAAATAAAACGAGGAAAAATATGAATAAACTCTTTTTTAACAGATTTGGAATAGCTAAAGCAACGCATAGAAAATTTATCCTCATCAATACTCATGAGCTCATAAGTTCTAATTCCCCTAAAAGAAAGTTGAATATACGAAAAAAACCATTTTTCAAAGTTAATAGTCTCTAAAGAAAATAGAGATCTGACTATAGGAATTTCTTCTCTTAGTTTTAAAAGACATTTTCTTCTAGCATCTCTACCCCTCAGAAGGTTTTCATCAATAACAGCTTGACCATCATACAAAGAAATAACATTATTGAGAACTTCTTTCAAGGGTGGCTGAAGCATATGAAGTATTAAATCAAGTCTATCAGAAGAAATACTTCCCACGAGATTATTTTGATAATGATAAATAACGGAATGAGTAACTCTAAATCTCTTCATAAGATATTGTATCCCATATTGATTTAACAACTGAGTAAATAATTTATTTTGATACTCAGGTTTTAACTTAACTCGAATAGTTTTTTCCATAAAATCTCTAAAGAAAAAGCATTTATAAGTCCTGCGCGCACACCTGCCAAATGTCCAAGCAGGAAAAATTTATAAACGGAAAAAATGTTACTACTCTAGCGGTACGATTTCTGACGTTTAGCACGAGGCTTTGAATCGTTAGGTTTGGAATGTTCAGCCCTTCTCGTATCTGCAACCAAAAGGTGCCTATCATAATCTAAATACTTTTGTTTTAAAGCTTTAGACCCGCTATGCAACACCAAAGCTCGAGCAACAACAAGCCGTGCTGCTTCAGCCTGTGAATGCCATCCGCCACCATGCACACGAACATCAATATCAACATTTTTTGCAAGATCTCCAGCAAGCATCACTGGCTCCATGATCATCAACTTTACAAGTTCTGGACTCACTCCATCAAGAGCAAGAGTATTCAATCGAATAACCCCTTTTCCATCTTTCAATCGAGCTCGAGCAACTGCTCGTTTTCTTTTCCCAGAAACTTGTAAAACTTTCATTTTCCACCTAAAAACTGAGTCACTCTTTCCAGTTTGATATATTTTGTATTTGGAACCTTAGACACATGTGCTTCTTGCAATGTTTCTAATATTGTATCTTTATACCGTAATGGCAATCCTTTATAAGCTTTTACTCTTGCAAGTGCTTCTATTCCTCGAGCTTTTTTATGTGGTAACATTCTCTTCAAACTTCTCTTGAAAAGATCCCGAGAACTTTTTCCAATGAAAGGCCCAAAAGAAGGTCCACCCATTCTACTAAATCTTTTGAATTTTGCAAGAACAACATCTTTATCACCAGTAACAATGATATTTTCTATATTCACTACATCTACAGTATATCCTAAGAGTGCTTTCTTTGCAACATAACTACAAAGTCTTCCTAAAATAAGTCCATCACCATTAATAACAATATGTTGTTCTGTCATTTGACTAACCTCACCATTTTCCCTTGAGGATTTTTTTTCAATAATTCAGAGAGTGATAATGCTTCTCCTTTTTGAGCAAGAATTTTTGTTCGTGCAACTTCAGAATAAGAAAATGCAGCAACCGTCATTTTTTTAGAAAGATCACCAGTAGAAAGAACTTTTCCTAATACCAATGCAGTTTCACCATCATGGACAACTTTGTTCAATTTAGAAAGATTTACTGCAGCCATTCTTCGTGTAGATGATTCTAGCTCTTCTGAAACTCTTTTCCATAAAGGAATAGTCTTTCCAGCTTTCTTCAAAGATGTGATCAATGTCCGTGTATGTATGTTTGTTTTCATTTTGTTTGAAATGCGGAAGAAGGGATTTGAACCCTCGCACCCACTAAGGGACTACCCCTTTAAAGTTAAAGCGTGACCTTAACTGCCTCAAGGTAGCGCATTTGACCAGGCTCTGCCACCTCCGCGTAAAGATCTTTACTTCAGCTTCTTAATCTCCTCACTGAGTGAATCAATTTGCCCATGCAATGCCTGAACAAGCCCTTCAACCATTTCGCTGGGAGATAATTGCCCCCAAGGCTCGATTGTAACAATGAAATCAGTATCACTTCCAGAGACTTCAACTTCTCCCTTGGAAACATCAACACAAGCCATACATAATATGCATGCTTCTCTATTTTTAACAGTCAATTTTTTATGGTCAGAAACAAAAACGTTTGTAGGACAAACTTCTACAATTACATCTGGACTTTTTACTGCTCCAATTTTAATATTTGGATACCCTTGATAATACACAAGTCCAGGTGAAAACTTAATATGTTCTTTTCCTGTAGACAAAACAGCACGTGCAATCAACTTCACTTTTTGATGCGCAAGAAGTTTCACAAGAAGTGTCTTTCCTTGAACAGGAACAACAGCAGGGTCTTTTGATTTTAATTGTTCAGCATACACATTCCCAGGCCCTTCCACATCAAGAGTAAGATCCAAGGTACATCGTGCACATCCTACACCTTTACACTTACAATTTTCCTTAACAAAATAAGACTCTACATCTGTCTTCAAAACAACAAGCCCTAATCGATGAGCAAGCATTTCATCATAAAGTGCAGAGGAATTTTCAATAAGTTCAACAGTATCAATTGCCATTGCAGGAACTTTTTCAAGAACTAATCTTCTATATGTATTCATTTCTGCTGGAGTACTTCCTTTCACAGCAACACGTACAATTCCTTTATCCTTTGAGAGTAATTTAACTTCCATCTTAAACCCTTCTTCCTCGCTTCCCACCTTTCTTTCGACATTTATCGTGAGGTACTGTAGTCACATCTTCAATATTACCTATACGAATTCCCATACGAGATAATGCTCGTATAGCTGCTTGGTTTCCAGGTCCAGTATTACTCGGTCCATTATGTCCCCCAGGTGCTCGTACACGAATATGCAATGCATTAATTCCTTTATCTTTAGCTCCCTCAGCTGCAATCTTTGCTGCTGCCATTGCTGCAGTAGGTGAAGACTCCATTCGATGCGCCTTTACAACCATTCCTCCTGAAGCTTTCGCAAGTGTTTCAGCTCCAGAGATATCAGTAATATGAATGATAGTATTATTATAAGAGGAATAAATATGAGCAACTCCCCACTTTAATCGTTCTTGTTGCATAGCAGGTCTTGTATTCATTTCTCAACAACCGCCTCAGTAAGAACATCTGGAACACTTTCTTCATCAGATTTTTTCTTTTTCACATTTTTTGGATCTATTTTTGGAGCTTTCTCAACAACTTTTCTTTCTGGATGTTCAAGGTCTGCCAATGCAGATTTAGGATCAAACTGAATAAAAGCTTCATGTCCAGCAGGAACAAGATAGGAAGGAACATTCATTTTCTGCCCATGTACAAAAACATGCCCATGCACAATAAACTGTCTTGCTTGAAGAGAAGAATGTGCAAATCCTTTTCTATACAAAAGAGTTTGTAATCGTCTTTCTAAGATATCTTTGACAGAAAGACTCAGAACTTCATCAAAACCTGCATCAACCCCAATAAGACTAAGCCTTTGTAATTTTCCTAAGAATAATTTTTTTTCTTCATCAGCTTGTGAGCCATGTCGTGCAATCAAAGCCTTTGCTTGTTTTTTAAAATGCCCTAATTTAGAAGTCATCTTCCAGAGAGATTTTTTATTTCTAAACCCATACTCTTCAAAAAGGATTTTCTCTTCCTCAATCCTTGTTCTTCTCCAAGGGTGCTGAGGACCACTATATTTTTTTCTTTGTTTTTTAGGATCTCCCATTA
>CAYJSK010000083.1:0-4809 GCA_964372745.1 Candidatus Woesearchaeota archaeon | reverse complement strand
GCAAGAACATAAGGCCCAACTGCATTTCCTCCTCTTTGTACACTTTTAAAAATAGATTTGAGATCTGCCATTTTATTGTCGAATATATGCTTGTCCTCCAGTTTCAGAAGCAATCTGTTCTAAGACCCCAGGCTGGTTAACACCAAGCCCAATAACATTAATTTTAATGTGATTTATATGTGCCAATGCAATAATTTGAGCAGGAGTTTTTCCACCATCAGTGTCATCTCCATCTGTAAGAACAGTCAAAGTCTGAGAATGTGTCATAGAAGAAAGAACATCATAAAGAGAAGTATACAAAGGCGTTCCACCACCTGGAGATCTCTTTGAAAGGGACACACTACAATCTTGTTTAGGAGATTCAAAAGTAAACACTTCTGCATTTCCAGGAAAAGAAAAGGCTTGAACTTGCCCCCATTTTTGTCCTTGCATAGACCCAGACTGATCAATAAGATATACATCAGCAGGACTCACATCTAATGCCCGGCTAACAAGGCCTTTATTAGGAACAATACGAACAACTCGATCTCTCTGTAATGCTATTCTGTCTCTTGTATCCTGAGAAGCATCATTTTCTCCATAACTGACATAGTCAACAGAACCATGAGTATAAGCTCCAAGAAATGTTGCAATACCTTGTGCTCTATTTTTTCCAAGAACCACATTTCGCTCTTCTGTACCCCTATAATCAGCTCGACCTTCAATAATGAGAGAAGATCCTAAATCAAGAGTTCTTCCAAACTTTCGAAGATCATCAATATCTCCACTCATAAGCTGCCAACTATTCGTACTAAAAAAAACGGAAAGAACACCATCTTGAACTTCATTAGGATAATGGCCTTGCACATGAGTAATATCACCTTGTGTAAAAGTTCTTTCTACAGGATCTTTCACTTTTTTCCCTGTCTGAAAACCCTTTATTTTACAAATATAGGAAGAGGAATTAACATCTACAACTTGAGAAACAGGAGCTATAACAGATGTTGGTTTTACTTGAGTAATATATACTTCACTAGCAGTTAAAGCTTCATCAGAACATCCATTCAGATAAGCACTAAGTCCAACAATAACAACATTTTTTACAGTCTTATTCATTTTTCTACTCCTTTTCACCCTTTTTATTCTATATCTCTCAACTCTCTCATTTATATACTTTTCTATGATGTTGTCATTTATAAGTAAATACAAAAGAGATTAAAGGCTTATGCATATAGAAAAAGCCATGCAAAAAGAGGAAATGCTTCTGATTATAAACGATACCGTTCTCAATTTCAAAAAAGACATCAAAAAACCTCTAGTCATGTTCCTGGAAAAAGATCGCTTCTCAAAATACCTAGACCTTATGGAACTAGAAAAACACCTCGAAAAAACACCTTGTTTTGTTGCAGAAATGAAAGGAGGCAATGTCCTTTATTATTGTGAAGAAACTATCAACAGCCTCACAAAAGACTTTTCCCATGCTGAAAAAAAGCTCTTCCTTCAAGGAATTACCCTGCATGAACTCTTTCACATCCGAAATAAACTCCATGTTTTTACAGGAGAAGGGGCTGTTTTTTCAGAAAAACTCGTAGACAAAGAACTCAAAGCATTCTACCCGCGACAACATGCAATCCTAGCTCTAGTGACTATGACAAAGTAAAGGGAATACGAACCAAATGGAAAAAAGAAAGAAAAACAAAATATTAGAGAAGCTTTTCCAAGAAGCAAAAAAAATAAAACCAAAAAAGAATCTTTCCCTGAAAGAAATCGAAGAACTGAATGAAAAGACGTTTAGCGAAAGAAAGTAGCAAACTATTTAAAGTTTCTAAAAATAAAAAAAGAACATGGCAGATAACTTGGGGATCACTGTAAAGAAGGATAAAGATTTTTCTGAGTGGTACACACAAGTCATTCAAAAAGCCGAGCTTGGAGATATTCGATACAATGTCAAAGGATTTCTTGTTTTTCAACCATGGTCAGTATTATCTATGGAAAAAATGTATAGGTACTTAGAAAAAGTATTACAAAAGAAAGGCCATAAACCATACTGGTATCCAACTTTAATCCCAGAAAAAAATTTCAAACTCGAATCAGAACATATTGCAGGTTTTACCCCTGAAGTATTTTGGGTCACAAGCCATGGAAATAATAGCCCATTAGAAGAAAAACTGGCCCTACGACCAACCTCAGAAACCGCATTTTACCAAATGTTCTCATTATGGATTCGATCCTATAGAGACCTCCCTTTCAAAACCTACCAAAGAGCACAAGTATTCCGATATGAAAGCAAAGCAACAAGACCATTCTTACGCTCAAGAGAGTTTCATTGGATAGAAACACACTGTGCACATGCAACAAAAGAGGATGCAATGAAACAAGTCTATGAAGACATGGCAACAACAAAAGAAGTGCTTCATGATATCTATGGACTTCCATTTATGTTCTTTGAAAGACCAGAATGGGATAAATTTCCTGGTGCAGAAAGAACCTTCGCTGCAGATGTATTAAATCCAGATGGAAAAGTTGTACAACAACCCTCAACACACCTCTTGAAACAAAGTTTTGCAAAGGCATTCAATGTAACATATAAAGATAAACAAGAAAAAGATCAGTTTGTATGGATCACTTGTTACGGCCCAGCAATTTCAAGAATATTTGCTAGTGTCATTATTGTACATGGTGATGATAAAGGTCTACGCTTCCCCTGGAAAATAGCACCTGTGGAAATAGTTATAGCAGTCATAAAACCAAATGAAGAACTTCTAAAGAAAGCAGAAAAGCTCAAAGAAAAACTAGAGGCAGAAGATTTCTCTGTAGAAATAGATGCAACAGAAAGAACCTTTGGAGAAAAATGTTTTTTTTGGGAATTAAAAGGAGTACCATTAAGAATTGAACTGGGTGAAAAAGAAGTAAATGAAAAAAAGCTAGGGCTATTCAGAAGAGATCTTTCAAAAAGAGAAAAGCTTGACGAAAAAGACCTAGTAAAAATAGTAACAAATATTTCTCAAGAATTCGATAAAAATCTTATAGAACAAGCAGACAGATTATTCAACAATGCAATTGTTTCTGCAAAAGATAAAAAATCCATTAAGACAGGCATAGAATCAGGAAAAATTGTCAAAGGAGAATTTTGTTCAGTAACAAACGAAGGAAAAAGTTGTGCAGAATGGATTGAAAAAGAAACACAAGCTTTTGTGCGAGGAACAAAACTCGATGAAACTGAAAAGCCGAAAGGCAACTGCATTATTTGTGGAAAGAAAGCAACAGCACTAGTGTACATTGCCAGAGCATACTAATGAATGAAAAAGAACAATTAGAAGAAGTAAAAAAAATAGTACAAGAGTCTATCGAAAAACAAGGACATGAACGTTGTTGGTATCACCCTGACCTTTTCCAAAGGTTAATAGAAGTTCTAGAGGTAAAACCAATGGGGAAACCTTCTCTCCCTCCAAGAAAAGAATTTGAACAAGGCTGTAAAAAATATCAAGACGAACAGTACAAAGAAACAAAAACCTTTAAATAGAATACTCTCCCATACAAGCATATGGTGTTAGAATCCCTATTGGGAGTAAAAGAAGCAGAAAAAAGACCCTACTATGTATTCCTTCTAGGAATGTTATACGCATCTGTAGCAGTATTTCTCTCCTTATGGATATTTCGTTCTGAAGCATCTTTAATCCTTGTCTTTCTCATGGTCTTCGCTGCCCTACCTTTAATTTACAAAACAACAAACTTTGAAGCAAAAAGAAGCTACAATGCAAACGAACAAGAACTTCCTCGTGCACACCTAGATGCACTAAAAGTATTCATGTACCTTTTTCTTGGCTTTATGATTGCAATGGCACTCTGGTATATTTTCCTTCCTTCAAACATTGTCTACGATTTATTTTCTTCACAAATGTCCACCATACGAGCAATCAACAGTAATGGTGCAACAGGCCAAGTCACCTCCTGGACTTTCCTCTCAGTGATAATCATAAACAATCTCAAAGTTATGGCACTCTGTATGCTCTTCTCCTTTTTCTTTGGTGCGGGAGCAATCTTCATACTTGCATGGAACGCATCAGTCATTAGTGCAGCTCTGGGAAATTTTGTTCGAACATCCCTTTCAGAATATGCAACAACAATAGGCTTGACAAAAGTAGGGATCTATCTCCAAGTTTTTTCCTTAGCCCTAGTACGATACATGACTCATGGATTTTTTGAAATTGCAGCCTACCTTGTTGCTGGCTTAGCAGGAGGGCTTATTTCCATTGCAGTGATTAACAAACATTTTGAGGGAGACCATTTTCGTGTCATTATCAAAGATGCAACAGACCTCATGATTCTTGCAGTACTGCTTGTAATTATTGCTGGCCTTATTGAAGTCTTCATCACACCTATCTTCTTCTAATGTATTGAAACCACTTTTAAAGGGATATTTTCATCAGTGAGAAATTTTAATTTTTCTTTCATGTTAAATGGAATACATTGTCTCTAATTTTAAAGCCTGTGCAGAATACTCTAATGCAGCTGTGATGTCTTCTTTTTTCAGACGAGGATAATTCTCAAGTATTTGCTCTTGAGTCCATCCATGAGCAAGTAATTCTATAATAAAATCAACAGTTATACGAGTACCCTTTATTACAGGCTTACCTACCATTATCTCTGGATCAATACAAATTCTTTTTTCCCATTTTTCCATACCTATGATAAGGCACCAAGCTATTTAAAATTTGTGTTTTCATGAACTATCAACTTTGTTCTTAATACTGTAAATAGTTTTCCTTCCCCCAGTATAATCTATTGTATGTCTTCAGCCTTCTATAGTGTATATCACCATGTGCTCCA
>CAYJSK010000082.1:0-4816 GCA_964372745.1 Candidatus Woesearchaeota archaeon | reverse complement strand
TCACTGCTGTGTTCGAAATGGGAACAGGTGGAACCAGGCCACTATGGCCGCTCACAAGGAAAGAGAAAAATCTTGAATTTATAAAGCTTTCGACAAGCTCATCCAAAGATATTTATATCTCTTCTTTATGTACATATATGTGAAAAAAACAATTTATTTTGGCTATGGTGCAAATGCTCACAAGGATATGATAGAAACTCTTCTAGGGAGAAAGATCTCCGGGAAGAAAGCAATTCTCAAAGGTTATAGCCTCTATATCCAATCTTTTTCAGAAATACCTAAGAAAGTTCAAGATATACTAAAGAAGGTGGGATGGGATAATTCCTTTAAATCTTATATTGCTCTTCCTAATAAAAATAGTTTTATCCATGGGGTAGCTTGGGAAATGACTTCTCAAGAACGTGCAATTATAGGAAAATGGGAATTGCACCATAAATGGTATACTCCTGTTAAAGTAAGAATTCAAATCGGCAAGGAAATAGTTCTCGCAGAAACAGAAATTATAAAAAAATATTCTACTGATCAAGAACCCATACTTCAAAAAAGATATTCTCACTTTCCCAATAATAAAGAAAAAATGCTTCGTGTTGCAGAAAATCTACGAAGAAGCTTAAAATAAAATTCTTAATTTTTGGGATAACTAAAGCATTCTTCCTTAATCCCACAATGTTCACACTTCCTTGTGTCTGTTGTTTTTGTAGGCAATTCTTTAGTATTCAGTGTATGTCGTACTTTCTGTATAAGTTCAAGAATTTCATCATGCAAAAATGGATTCATTTTAATCTTTCTTTTTTCATTGATTGCTCTGTATTCCACATAACCCTCAGAAATCTCTTTCCCATAGTGTTCACTCAGAAGCAACATATATGCTCCGAGCTGTATCATATGCTCTCTCCACACTCCATCTCGTGGAGCAATCCCTGTTTTTATTTCAATAGGAATAAAACCATCAACAAGATCCACTCGATCAATAACACCTATCAATTGCATTTTTTCAGAGACAATGCGTAGCTCAGAAACACTTTTCGGTAATGATAACCAAAGTGCTTCACCATAGAGTTTTTTTTCTTGTGCAAGTGTATAGAAATAAGAACTCTTCCCTTTCGCTTCTGCTAAAAAGAATGGCCAAATTTCTTGATAGACTTCAAGCATTTTCAATCCTTGCGCCTCAAGATCTTTTTTTGCTCTCTGTATGTGATACATAAGAACTTTATAATATACGCGACGATATTGCATCTCTAGGGTTTCTACAGTGTCTTTAGATGTAAATTTAGAAATAATTTCTTTGTCTTCCCTTCCTGCATGTTCAAACACAGCATGTTTTATGGTCCCTTTTATGCCTAGGATAGAAGGCTTTTCACGAATTCCTAAAACTTTAGAAAAATACAATTTTCTCGAACAATACATATAACTAGTAAGGTCTGTGACAGAAAGCATACGAAAAGAAAGAAAGTGATTACTTAACTCTTTTATGGTCTGGAATATACCATTGACCACTTACTGCTTCAAATCCTTCTTCTACAAGAACTGCATATGCTGCTTGCAATAGGAGATACCGACTAGGGTCTTCTTTTGCACGAAAACTAGTATCATTTACATATGGAAGAATATCCTGTATCTGATAATCAAAAATGGCATTATGCAGTGTCTTCATTCTCCACTTTGGGAGATGGTCACTTAAAACTCTTCTTGCAACTTCTTTAAGATCTTCAAAAGGATCTCTAGGTTTTGTTTGAGCTTCAAGAATCAATTCTAAACCAGGAGGGTTTTCTCCATGAGCCATTTCTTCATTTACCATAGCTGTACGCTCATCAGAAACTATATATAAATCCTTAGTTTAAGAATCTATCAACAAAAGGGAAGGATTTTGATAATACCAAATACCTTCTTTTTTCACAAAATTATTTTCCTCAAGAACATTTCCAGCAAGAGGGTAAAGGACTGCTTTTACAAAGCCCTCATATTTAGGATTTACAGAAAGTTCTAAAGCATTAATGGCACCATAGACTTTAGACTCTTCTATGAAACCTTGTTTTCTCCAAGAACGAACCCTTTTTTTAAGCATATCCCCAAGCCTTATTTGCATAATTTTCTGAACACTCTCTTCACCTAAAACAATTGACTGAAGACATCCATGAGAGAGAGAATAGTTTACATCCATATCTCTTTGTAAAAAAGAACTCTTTATTAATCTCTAGTTTAAAGAACCTACAACTATTTTTTTACTTCCTCAATTTTTTTCGTTTTCTTTTCCATTTCTTTTGCCTGAGCATGTGCACGTAAAGCGCAGTTTACAGGATTCTTGAATCGATTACAAACAGTATCTGCACATGCAACACGAAGATCTTTATAATAAGACTTATTACAATTTGGAGGAAGAATACTTTCTTTCTGTTTTTTATTCCATATAAGCTGCGTTGTAATATAACTTGGAGGCAAAGGGTTTTTATTTTTACTATTCCATTCTTTCAAACGACTTTCAATAGCTTGATCATTCCAGTTCATATGACGTAAAAAATTCACCATAATAAACAAGGCTCTTTTTTTCCCATCATCCATATTCCCTGCAAGAATCTTTTGCATACACTGGGGGAAACATTGTTCTTGCACTGCATCTGTAGGAAGTGTTCTTTCTCTTTTTGCACCAGCAACAGTATCAGGCCCTTGTTTCGCATGCTTTTTTCCCCACCAATCCATTGCTTGCATGATCAAACTTTTTCCATCATTCTTGCTTCCTTTTTCTAGAAATCCTCTCTCTACTTTCACAGTCTTTGGATCAGCTTCTCTTTTGTCAAAACTCAATATTTTTTCATTATCAATGGGAAGAGATACTAGGCCAGTCTTTTCATGCAGAGAATAAGGCGCACGAAAGAGATGTCTATTTGAGATCAGTACCGTATCAATTTCAATAATAGCAAAAGGATCAAACTTTCCTTCTTTGACGAGGTCGCTTCTTTTGATATTTGTCTTCTGCGCAATATCTGTAATACTTTCTTTCTCAAGAATTTTATTTGCAAGCATTTCATGAATCATATTTTGGAGGTATGCAGTAATGATTCTAGGTCCTTCAGGAAAAATTTTATGTGTCTTTATTCCATTAACTTCTTCTGGAAAAGACGCAAATGGGACTCCTATGTGAAATCCTTTACTTCCACTAAATTTCACAGATACATTTTTTACATCATGAAATTTGAGTGCTTCAATAAGAAAGTATGCAGTCCACTTTGCATAGTCCCAGTATATAACATCTATATCGAGAAGGAGATCCCAGCCTTTTCTATTTTCATCCAACTCTTTTTTTGCCATCCCTGGTTTCAATATAAGTGGGTCATGCCAGTGTTCTTCAGAAATATGAAAGGAAGTCGCACCTCTCTTTGCCATTTCAAAAATATCTCCTGAATATTGTAAAACGTCAGGTCTTTTTCCAAAGCCTTCCCCATAACGAGGAGCAACTTCTCTATCTTCACAGACCTTCAGCATCGCTTCTTGCACATCTTTTCGACTGTAGTACTGAAAGTAAAGGTCTTGCATACAAATACAAAGAAAAAGGTCTATTTAAGGATTTACGCTCGTGTGAGCGAGAAAGCCCAGGACTTTAGTCGTTGGAGTATGTCAGTGTGTGTTTTGCACTTGAGAAAGTTGCATAAACTGCAATTGTTGGCTTACATGCACAAGCTCTTCTTGCATGGACTGTTCAATGGTGTACAGTTCTTTGCTTTGTCGTGCAACAAGGGAAAGTGTATCTTCAATATTCTTTTCTACAACCACCTGTGCTCCCACATTGAGAATGACTTTGCTCGTATCTTCTATTTTTGCTTTGATAAAAACTCCTGCTCCAAAAGGAACAAGCACTTCTTGTCCAGCTTGATTTTTTTGCAGTTCAATTAAACTCTCCGTGAGATGCTCAAGCTCCACTTTTTGTTGCTGAAGAAGTTGTAACTGTTGTTGTATTTGTTGCACTCCCTGTTGCAATTCCTGCATTTCTTGTTGTGATTGGGGTAACATTATTTTGTAGCCTTCTTTACTGTAGGCTTTACTTCTTTTTTAACCAGTGCCTTTTTCTCTTTTTTAGGAGCAGCATAGGTTTTCTTCACATTCATAGGCCTTGGTCGACTTGCTTTTTCTTTCTTCTTTCCAGCTTTCTTTTTCTCTTCTTTAAGTCCAAGTGCTTTCAAAACATCAGCATGAGAAGCATTTTTTTTAATTTGAACATTTCTTCCTAGTGGTTCTAAATGAAGAATATTACATTTTCTTCTTCGTACTTCTCCATCAAGAAGCACATAAGTGTCATCAAGAATATCAACAACAACACCCACTTTACCAGCATCTCTGCCAGCGATTTTCATACAAACTTTTCCAATGTCTATCATTTTGTTTTTCTCCTTCTTGTTTTATCCCTTTACATGTTACCACATAAAGATCTTTTGCGACAACAAGAGATTATGATTGTGCTTTTGCCTTTGCTATCATGGTCTGTCTCATACACTTGGAACAGAGAACACCACCATAGGGCCTTTCAGGTCTCTTTTTTGTTTTAGGCATAGTTCTTAGTTCTACAGGTCTTGCTCGTGGAACACCCTGAAGTTCTTTTCCACAGTCTGCACATTGTGCTTTTGCAGGTTTTCTTTTCCTAAAGTGTGTTGTCACACTGCTTGCAAGTTTTACCAGGACTTTACGAAATGTTCTATTTCTATGTTTTAATGCCATAGGAGAAGAGAAAAAGTAGGGATTTATAAGTCTTTCTCAGGCCTTTTATATTTGGGTAATTGTTTAGCTTTCTGAAGTTCATTGATGGATTTATATTCTAGAGTAGCGA
>CAYJSK010000081.1:0-4833 GCA_964372745.1 Candidatus Woesearchaeota archaeon | reverse complement strand
TGTATCCTCTTTTCTTTTCCCAATGTTTTGAATAAAAGTACATACCCTTCTTAAGAAAATCCTTTTAATAAAGCTTCACCAAAAAAATCCGGAAGATTTCCGGAGAAAAAATAAATTCTTCTTTTTCTCCTTTTTTCGATTTCAAATACATTATATCCATGGATTTGTAACCAGAGAAGATATCGATTCAAGTGGGTGTCTTTAGTAGTTTTTTTCAAATTTTCCCATTTCATATCTTCGAACAAAAAATAATGGACATCTATGATTTCTGCGGTTCTTTGCAGGTTATACCTTAAATCTAAGCGAATCTTTCTTGCGTGTTCGGGATCAAATGCTTTGAAGAGATCTTTTTCGGTAGTTGTATTTGATTTTTTCCATCAAGAATTTTTTCTAATCCTTGTAAAACTCTTTGTTTTTCAGAGGGATTTTCAAGGCACATCCTATGTGCTCTGAAAGATATGTATCAATAAGTTCTTCATGTGCTTTTTTGGATGGTAGGATTCATACAGTTTTGGAGAAAAGAGGCTCTATAAAAAGCTTGCGGAGAAAGGCTTATATACTTAGATATACATTCTTATACAGTGGAAAAGTTGGTGTTTGATGCTGATGCTTTAATCAAGTTAACCAAAGCAAAAATACCTCTCTCTATAAAAAAAAACTGCATAATATCTGAAGAGGTATATGAAGAAACAGTTGTTGAAGGAAAGAAGTATGAGTATGAAGATGCATATGCTATTGAAGAGTTGATCATTCAAGAAAAGATAAAAATCCACAAAGCAGAAAAAATAAAGAACAAGTATAATTTTGGAAAAGGGGAACTAAGCACATTAAGCCTCTTTTTAGAACTGCATGCCGATGCCATAGTTACAGATGATAGGAAATTTATCACTCTCTTAGAGATGATGAATATTCCTTTTATAATCACAACAGAGTTCATCGTTGGTCTCGTCTTAAGTAGTCAATTAGAAAAACGAGAAGGCATAGAAGCTTTAAATAGAATTAAAAGCTATATAAGAAAGGAGAATTATGAGTTCGCAATAAAATGCTTGGAGGAAAAAAAATGAAAACAAAAGCATACCCACTAAGAATTTCAGAAGAGTTAATTACAATCTCTAAATTACGTGCACAAGAAGACCATGTAGATCAGTCCACAGCTTTAAGGCAGTTTATGTATATTGGTGCGGAAGAGTATATCCTTCACTTAGTAGAAAAAGGAAGATTGAGCATAGGGAAGTCTGCGGAGTTGCTTGGCATAAACATATATGATATGCATCAACTTGCACAGAAACACGGAGTTTCTTTAGGAGCAACTCTTTCACAAGCAGAAAAAAGTAGAAAAATGGTAAAAAAAATATTTCTGAAAGGAAAAAAGGGTTAAAACAAACACTCTCTTCCTATACATCCACCAGAATACTCCGCATGCACTTGGGTATGGTCACCTACATACAAAACTTGTTTTTCTTTACTTCCATACCGATACACAGTAATACCCTTACACTTCTCTTTCCACGCAAGCATATACGCTCTCTTTACATCTCCTATAGGAGCATTCTGTGCAAGATTAATAGTCTTTGAGACAGCACTATCTACTTCACTTTGGAACACAGCTTGCATTTTCACATGCCATTCCAGAGGAATATCTAAAGCAGTTACAAATAATTGTTGTACATCTTTGGGAACACCTTTCATTCCTTGCACAGATCCATTCTTTGCAATGTTTTGCATCAATCCTGTACTATAAAATCCTCTATAGCGTGCAATCTCTTCCAGTTGTGTGTTTGACTCAAAAAGTTTCACTCCGCCAAGAGCTTCTCGCACATACGAAAGCGCAAAAAGTGGTTCTATACCTGAACTACATCCTGCAATCAAACTAATACTTCCAGTCGGAGCGATAGAAAGAACTGTTGCATTTCTTCGTTTCTTTTTCACACTGCTTTGGCTATAGTTGGGGAACACTCCTTTTTCTTTTGCTAATTTCTCGGATGTTTCTTCTGCATGCTTTCGAATAAAACGCATAAGTTCTTTTGCAAGATGCAGAGCTTTCTCAGAGTCATATTTTATTTTCAATGCCAGCAACATATCTGCCCATCCCATAACACCTAAACCTATTTTTCTATTTGCGAAACACATATCTTGAATATCTTTTGTAGGATAAGTATTCACAGTAACAACATTGTCAAGAAATCGTACACCTCTTGCAACTGTTTTTGCAAGTTTTGGCCAATCTATTTTTTCTCCATGCAACATATGTACTAAGTTAATGGAACCCAACACACAACTTTCATTTGGAAGTAACGGTTCTTCTCCACACGGGTTACTTGCTTCAATCTTTCCTAACTTTTGAAGTGGATGCCTTCGATTAATTTCATCAATAAACAGCAACCCTGGATCACCACATTCCCATGCCTGTCCACAAAGAAAATCAAAGACTTCTCCTGCATTGAGTTTTTGTATTTTTTTCCCTTGTTGATCTTGTAACCAGTATTCTTTATGTTCAATGACAGCTTTCATAAATGCATCAGTGACTGCAACAGAGACATTAAAGTTTTGTAATCTCCCTTTTGCTTTTTCTGTCATAAAGGTAAATATATCCAGATGGTCTATACGCAGCACAGCCATATTTGCTCCTCTTCGTATTCCTCCACCTTTCATCGTCTCACAAGACTGATCAAAGACTTCCATAAAAGAAACTGGCCCTGAAGCAATTTTTCCAGTAGAACGAATAAGACTTCCTTCACCTCTGATTTTAGAAAAAGAATATCCTACTCCTCCTCCACTTTGAAAAATTAACGCAGACGTTTTCAGTGCATCATAAATACTTTCAAGAGAATCCTCTATACCAAGAACATAGCATCCTGCAAGGTTTAATTTTGTTCCAGCATTCACTAAACAAGGGGTATTAGGCAAGAAATCTAATTGACTCAGGACTTGATAAAATTCTTCTTCCCATTGTATCTGCTCTTTTTTCTTTTCTGCAGAAGCAATATGCCTTGCAACTCTTCGAAACATCTCTTCAGGGCTTTCTATTCCTTTTGCAGTTTTTCGTAGATATCTTTTCTGTAAAACTGTATAAGCATTTCTTCCTAAAGAGAGTTCTTGTTTTTTTCCAAAATAATGCTGAAGCGTCTCCTCAGGGTTCTTTCTTTTCATATAAAAGATATATGCTTTTGCAACATGATGGAGTTTTTCTTCAAGCAAGACTTCTTCTACAAATTTACGGATGTCTTCTGTATATGGACTAACTCTTATTCTATTTTTGAATTTCAACAGAATCTTGTGAACAGTCTCTTTACTAGTATCCTTATGTCCAGCATCTTTCATTGCCCTGGCTATAGAGTTTCTCAGTTTTTCAATCTGGAATCGTTCAAATTCACCATCTCTCTTTTTTACATGGGAGAACATAACTCTTTTTATGCTAGGAGAATTTAAATACCTTCTGCTTAATATGGGGAGAAAAACAAAGTCTTGGCAACCAGGTTGGAAATATATTCTCAAATAGAAGTATTTACGCCTCTGGAAATGTAGTGGTTAATAATCACAAATGAACCTCTGAGGTTATAATCTATTGTCGAAAAACATATAAACCTGTAGTGGTTAAAAAAAGTATGGTCAGCATAGTCACAAAAAGGATCCACGGAAACGAATACTTATACTTAGTGACTTCCATTAGAAAAAAAGAGAAAGTAATACAAAAAACAATAAAATATATTGGGAAGAAAAGACCTATACGAAAAGAAGAATTTGAATGCATGGAATATTCTTATAAAAGGGAAGATTGGATCCTTGATGAATGTAGAGATCAATTATCCTATCAAGATCATGAGTCTATAAGGAAGTCTTCAAGAGAGTATCAAAAATATCTTGGGGCTCTTGATAAAATATCCCGGAAAAAAGAGAAAGAACGTTTTCTAAGTATTTTTATCTCAAACAGTAATGCAATAGAAGGTTCAACTGTAACTGTAAAAGAAACATATGATTATCTTTTCAAATCTGTCGTTCCTAAAGACCACACAAAAAAAGAATTATTTATGGCTTCAAATCTTCTAGATGCCTGGGAATATCTTGAAAAGAATTATGGGCATCTTCCTACAGAAAAAGATATGAAAGAACTACAGAAGAGGGTAAACAAAGGTATAGAAGAAGAAAAAACGTTAGGGGAATATAAAACGGTTCAGAATTATATTGGGGATATCTATACCAGTTCCTATCTCTTTGTTCCAGAGAGAATGCAAGAACTATTAGTTTGGATGCATACAGCTTTTCAGAAGATTGATGATTTTGAAGTTGCAGCACAATCTCATGCACAGTTTGAAATTATTCATCCTTTTATTGATGGCAATGGGAGAGTAGGGAGGTTACTTTTGAACTGGCTTCTTTTATATAGAGGCTATAGCCCTTTAGCAATACATGAAAAAAAACGAGCAAGATACATTACTGCTTTAGACTCTGCAAGAAGAAAAGCGCTTAAGCCTATCTGTCAATTTTGTTTTGAAGAATATGCAGAACAGTATAAAACTATGTAGTGGTTAAAAGGCTAAAATGGGATTAGGTTATAGAGGGTAAATGTAGTGGTTAAAAGTTATTTCTTCCCAAAAGTACCAGCAACAAGTAAAGGAAAAACAAGTGTCGCATCTGCATGCACTTTGACATGAAGAGCATGTGCCTGTACCTTTGCCCAAGTAATTGCTTCTTCTACTTCTGCACCAGAATCACTTCCATCATATTCCTCTGCAGTATTGATATACACTGCATAATCCAATCCTTCTCGAAAAATATTCGCATTAAGAATGAAATGTTTTGCAACCCCTGCACCAAGAATAATGGCTCCTGTTT
>CAYJSK010000080.1:4314-4853 GCA_964372745.1 Candidatus Woesearchaeota archaeon | reverse complement strand
TATTGGAACTATGGGAGATACTCTTGTTTATGTGAAAGAAATTATTTTTCCAGATACCCCATTAAAGGAGTATAAAAAAGCAAAGGATGATGTTTGTGTTTCTTTCATTTCTGATCTTCATGTAGGAAGTAAGATGTTTGCACAAGAAGAGTTTGAACGATTTATTGATTGGTTGAATCTTCTTTATGGTAATGAAGAACAAAAAGAGTTGGCGAGAAAGGTAAAGTATCTTGTTATTAGTGGAGATCTTATTGATGGTGTAGGTATTTATCCTGGTCAAGAGAAAGAGTTGGCTATAAGTGATATTTATGGCCAGTATGAAGCTCTTGCTCATTATTTAGGTTCTTTACGAAGTGATATTAAAATTGTGTTGTGTGGCGGGAATCATGATGCATTACGTCTTTCTGAGCCTCAGCCACCATTAAGTAAGGATTTTGCACGGTCTTTGTATGCTTTGAAGAATGTAACTTTTGTGAGTAACCCTGCGCTTGTGCGTATACACGATATGTTTGATATTTTGATGTATCATGGGTATTGTT
>CAYJSK010000080.1:0-4304 GCA_964372745.1 Candidatus Woesearchaeota archaeon | reverse complement strand
TATGAATAATGTGGAAAGTCTACGAAAGGCAGGATCTTATGATGCAAGTGATATGATGATGGAGTTTGTTCTCAAGAAGAGACACATTGCTCCTACACATGTTTCTAGTTTGTATATTCCTGATGTAGAACGGGATGCTCTTGTTGTAGAAAAAGTACCTGATTTTTTTGTGACTGGACATATTCATCATGATATAAAAATTCGTTCGTATAAAGGTGTGACTCTTATCGGGTCAAGTTCTTTTCAGTATAAAACTGCATTTCAAGAGAAGCTAGGGCATATAAATATTACTTGGGGGAAGTCTACGGTTATTAATTTGAAAACAAGACAAATAAAAGTTGTTGATTTTAGAAAAGAAGAAAAAAAAGAAATAGAAACTATTCTACAATGAGCCAAGCGTATTGATTGACTTTGTAGTAATTCTTCAAATTAGTTACCGTTAGCCCATAGATGCTCAGAGATTCTCCACGCTTGAGGCTTTCTGTTTCTCCAATAAGCGTTCCTTTATCATAGATAGAGACTTGGATGTATCCATTTGTTCGACTTTCTTCAAGAACAAGGTCTTTATCTCCTATTGTAACTCGTTCTCCCTTTACAGCAATGTATTCATTTTCTCCAAGGTTAAGCTCTTCAATTTTCAAAGTAACATATTTCTCTTCTAAGTAGACATCATGTATTTCTTGAATAAGAATTTTTAGATTTCCAATGATTTCTTCATTCTTTGTTTCTTTTATGGAGGTTTCTGTATTATCCACAGTAAGACTTATTTCTGGATAGAGATAGATTTTTGTTAAAGTTATACTGTGACCAAGTATTTCTTGTGTGTCTCCGTCATAGAAATCATAATATGGCCCAGTTTCTTTTACTTCAATAAGCACTGGTTCTTCTACTACTACTACTTCTGGAAGTTCTTCAATAATAGATTCTTCTACTACTTCTTCTAGTTCGACTTGGGGTGCGGTACATCCTACAAGGAATACCAATATTAGGAGTGATATAAGTTTTTTCATAGAATCGGAGATTTCTTTGTTTCTTTTAAATCTTTTGTATCTTTTGCAATATGGCTATTTCATCCTTAGAAAGTTACTTAAAAGAATTTTAGCTTTTGTTTTGTATGGCTTCTTATAGTGCACGAGTTGAAGGAATTTTTGAATCTTTACAGAAGGAAGTTCTTCATTGTTATGATATTGCGAATAAAACAAAGACTTTAGGCTATGATCCTGATGCTTTTGTGAAGATTCCTCTTGCACGAAATATGGCAGAACGAGTAGAAGGGTTGATTGCTTCTGTTGCTCCAGAAGTTTTAGGGAAAGGTATTCCAGAAAGAATTCAGCAGTTAGAGAAAGAGTATGGAAGTCAAGATTGGAGAGTTGCACTTGTTATTGCCGAAGAAGTTGCCAAAGAAAAATTTTGTACTTTTGATACAAAGAAAAAAGCTATAGAAATTGGAATACGAGTTGGGTTTGCCTATGTTACTGTGGGTGTTGTTTCTTCTCCACTTGAAGGATTTATTGAAGTACAGTTTCGAAAAAGAAAAGATAACGGGCAAGAGTATTTTGCTCTCTTATATGGTGGACCTATTCGAAGTGCAGGTGGAACTGGTGCGTCTGTATCTGTCCTGATTGCTGATTATGTGCGAAAAAAATTTGGGTATGCGGCTTATGATCCCACAGAAAAAGAAGTGAAACGAGCATATACAGAACTTTGTGATTATCATGAGCGTGTAACTAATCTCCAATATTTTCCTTCTGAAGAAGAAGTAACTTTTCTTGTTCAACATTTGCCTATTCAAATTGATGGGGATCCTTCCGAAAAATTTGATGTGAGCAATTATAAAGATCTTGATAGGAGAGTTTCGAATAAAATAAGTAATGGTTTTTGTTTAGTTACTGCTGAATGTTTGTCTTTGAAAGCGCCTAAAGTTTTGAAACAATTAGTGAAGTGGGGAAAAGATATGGATCTTGAACAGTGGTTGTTCTTTGATGAGTTTGTGAGGTTGCAAAAGGAGATTAAAGCTCGTGGTGCGAAGGTTGATTCTTCTCTTGTGAAAACAGAAAAAGTGACAGCAGATACTACTTATATCAAAGATATCATAGGAGGAAGACCTGTGTTTGGTTATCCTTTACGTAATGGAGGTTTTCGATTGAGGTATGGAAGAGGGAGGACTTCTGGTTTTTCTTCTGATTGTGTGCACCCAGCAACGATGGTTGTGGTGGATAGGTTTATTGCAGTTGGGACACAGTTTAAGACAGAAAGGCCTGGGAAATCGACTACACTCAATGTATGCGATAGTATTGATGGGCCCATTGTACGATTAAAGAATGGTGATGTTCTTGCTTTGACAAGTTATGATGAAGCTGTGAAGTATTTGAAAGAAGTTGATGAAATTTTATACTTGGGAGATATTCTTATTAATTGGGGTGATTTCCAAAATCGAGCACACAAATTGTTACCTTGTGGTTTTGTTGAAGAGTGGTGGGTGTATTATGCACAGAACGTTTTTGATAGAGTTTCTTTAGATAAGGAATATTTAGATAGGTTGTATGCTTTTCCCATGAAGACTGTTGTTTCTTTAGAACAAGCTGAACTCTTTTCGACATTAGGGGTGCCTTTACATCCTCAGTATATTTTTTATTGGAGTACGCTTACTCCAGAACAGTTTTTTCATCTGTATACTGTGTTACAAAATTCTGTCATTCAAGAAGATAAAATTCTCGTTTCTAATTTCACTATTAAAAGGTTGTTAGAGCTGATAGGATGTGTACATACAGTTGTTTCTGGAGAGTATATTGTTATTTCTGGTGATACTGCGAAAGCTTTACTTTTGAACCTAGGGAAGTTTCAGAAAAATCCTGAAGGTGTGAGTACTCTTACTCTTGTGAATTCTGTTTCAGTTTATGAGATTAAAGATAAGTGTGGATATTTTATTGGTGCGCGTATGGGGAGGCCAGAAAAAGCGAAGATGCGAAAGCTCATCGGGAGTCCCCATGTGCTTTTTCCTGTAGGAAATGAAGGTGGAAGATTACGATGTTTTCAAAGTGCGTTAGAAGTAGGAAAAATTACTTCTCAGTTTCCTATGTATACTTGTGAGAATTGTCATAATGAAACCATTCTTTACGTTTGTGAGAAGTGCGGGGCTAAGACGCAAAGAAAATGGTATTGTAAGCTTTGTAACAAAACTATTTTAGAGGAAATTTGTCCGTTTCATGGAAAAGCACAGGCAGGTGTTATGAAGTCTATTGATGTGAAACATTATTTCTATAAAGCTTTGGAGAAGATGGGTTCTCGACAGTATCCTGATTTGATTAAAGGTGTGCGAGGTATGAGTAGTGTAGAAAAAGTTCCTGAACATTTGATTAAAGGTATTCTTCGTGCGAAGTATAGTCTCGGGGTGAATAAAGATGGGACTGTGCGTTATGATATGATTGAATTGCCCTGTACACATTTCAAAGCAAAAGAAGTTGGGACGTCTTTGGAAAAATTGAAATTTTTAGGATATATGCATGATGTGTATGGAAAAGAACTTGTTTCTGATAATCAAATATTAGAATTATTTGCACAGGATGTGATTTTGCCTTCTTGTCCGGATAGTCCAGATGAAGGTGCTGATGAGATATTATTCAGAGTTGCTGGCTTTATTGATGAGGAGCTTGAGAAACTCTATGGGACTTCTCCTTATTATTCTTTGAAATCTAAAAAAGATCTTGTGGGACATTTAATTGTTGCGATGAGTCCACATACTTCTGCAGGGATTATTTGTCGTATTGTAGGTTTTTCTCAAGTACAGGGATTATATGCGCATCCTTTGCTTCATAGTATTATGAGGAGAGATTGTTTGCAATATGATACTTATTTTCCTTATCATGATGGAGTTTCTTGGAAAATTGAAAAAATAGGAGATCTTGTGGAGGGTTTGCATCCTACAAGAGAAGTTGATGTATTTGGAACGAAAGCAGTTAAGGTTGAAAATTATACTACTCTTGCACCCCTGAAAACTGTATCGATTGTTGATTTTACTAAACATATAAAAACAAATTTATTATTGTTAAAAACTGAATGTGGGAGAGAAATAAAAGTTACTCCAAATCACCAATTTTATTTAAAAAAAGGAAAAAAAGAGGCTAAGGATATTCTTTTAGGTGATCAAGTGATCATTCCATATACTTTAGATTTGCCTGATAGAAAGTTACCCTTTTTGGATCTTAGTCATATTCTTTCTTCTCATAAGGGACTCATGATTAGAGGAATTAAAAAATTTATTAATTCTAAAATAGTATCTTTAGGAGGAAATGTTGTTGTTCAAA
>CAYJSK010000079.1:0-4872 GCA_964372745.1 Candidatus Woesearchaeota archaeon | reverse complement strand
AATTAAATTTGAAGGATAAAATCAAAAAGTTGAAGATTGAGGATGAATAGGATTCTTAGATTATTATGAAACGTTTACGATATGATGTGCAGAGAAATGTGTATGTGGATGATGTGAGGAATAGCTTTATTGATCACTTGCATGTTTCTTATTTAGGTGATGGGCATCGTCTTGAAAAAAGAGTTTTTGCTTCCCCATTTGAAGAGAATGTTGCTTTAGAAGAGCAGGTGAAGAGGATTTTAAAAGAATTATTTCCTAGAAAGGTTCTACAACCTAATGCTTATGCTCTTTCTGATTTGCATTCTTTCTTTACTTTGGATTTTCTTTTTGTCCATGAGGGCTCTTTTGTTTCTCTTTCGGAAAAAGTAAATGAAGCTGCAAAGTGAATATTTAAATAATAGCGTTACTGTTTTATTTGTATGAAAAGAGGAGTATTGGTTCTTTTTATTTTTGTATTTAGTTTTAGTTTTGTGAGTGCTGCTTGTACAAATTATTTTGATGATGGAAATGATCCTGATAGTTTTGGTTATGTTGATGTGAGTGGTGTTTTTTATGCAGATACCTGTACATCAAGTACGAAGTTAAAAGAATATTATTGTTCTGGGACGAGTTATACCAGTGCTACACATAGTTGTGGGGCATGTAATGATGGGATTTGTTATCCTAGTACTTGTAGTACTTCTAATGCGTGTAATTCTGTGTTTCGAAAGTGGTGTGATGGAAGTTCTTGGTTAGATAGTGGTTATTGTACAGATACTAATTTAGATTGTTATCTTGTTGATGCAACCTGTAGTGCTTCTACTTGTACTGAGGGTAGTTGTGATTCTAAAAATCATAAATATTGTGATTCTAATGAATGGTTGAGTCAGGATTATTGTGATCAAACACATTGCGGGGATGATACAGCTTCTTTAGGATATTGTTTTTGTGCAGATACTAGTGTAAGTACAGAAACTGATTGTACTGATGATGTTGATGATGATTGTGATGGAAGTGTTGATTGCAATGATAGTGATTGTACTGATCAAGAGGGTTGTGAGTGCGAGGAAGGAGATACGCAGACTTGTAGCTCTGATACTGGTTTGTGTGAGAGTGGGGCGCAAACTTGTAGTGGAGGAAGTTGGGGTGCATGTTCTGGGGTCGAAGCAAGTGAAGAATTGTGTGATGAGGAAGATAATGATTGTGATGGAGAAGTAGATGAAGCATGTACCTGTACACCTGGTGATACAAGAGATTGTGGACAAGATTTAGGTGTGTGTAAAGCAGGAGTGCAAGTGTGTCAAGAGGATGCGGTGTGGAGTTTGTGTTTTGGTGCTTCCTATGCTGCGTCTGAGATAGAAGCGTGTAATGGCTATGATGATGATTGTGATGGAAAAGTTGATGAAGGCTGTGGGTGTGTTTCTAATACGACGCAGAGCTGTGGGAGTGATGTGGGTGCGTGTCAGTTTGGTTTGCAATCCTGTGCAAATGGAAGCTGGCAATCGTGTACAGGGGATATAGAAGCTTTCCCTGAAATTTGTGGTGATCTTTTAGATAATGATTGTGATGATCAGGTGGATAGTGAGGATGATACGTGTGCTTCAAGTAATTTTACTTTGAAATTAGATGATGATGAAGAAGAGAAAGAAGAAAGAGTCATTGCTTCTGGGAGTGATTGTACGCTTGATGCAGATTGTGATTCTGGGAAATGTACACGAGGAACGTGTGTAGATGTTATAGATACAGCTGAAGATACAAAAACTGATACTGAAAAGGATATTTTGACTAGTCCTTTACCTGATGATGATTCTACGAGTTCTGCTGATGAGGAGAGTAGTATTTTGACTCTTTTCATTCCTGTGTTCGTTGTTGTTCTCCTTTTAGGTGGGCTTGCAATATGGTATGTGCAGAAAAAGAAAAAAGCTGTTGCTCCTGTTGTTGAGAAAAAAAATGTTTCTCCAGTGAAAGCGTCTTCTTTTCAGGTTTCTCAGCCTTCTTCTTCTGTTCTCCCTGTGAAAAAAAGTATTTTAGATAGAGAATTAGAGAAATCTTTTCAAGAAAGCTCGGGGCTCTTTAAGAAGTAAGCTCCCATAAAGTTTAAAAATGGTCTCTTGGTTTTCTTTTCTATGGGAAGTGTTTGTGTTATTGGGTTGGGATATGTGGGCTTGCCCCTTGCATTGTTGTCTGCAGAGAAAGGGTATACTGTGTATGGTTTAGAAAATAATTCTCGTAAAGCAGAGAAGCTCTCTCATGAGCATAAAACTATTTGTATTAATCATCCTGATGCGCTTCTTTCTGATGTGATCATTATTGCTGTTCCTACTCCTGTTGATGAAAGTAAAAATCCAGACCTTAGTCCTGTCCGTGTTGCTTGTGAACAGATTGTTGAAAAGCTTACTGGTAAAGGACAGTTGATTATTTTAGAGTCTACTGTGAACCCTTTTATTTCCCGAAAGTTTGTTTTGCCTATCCTTGAAAGCAGTGGCCTTGTTGAAGGGAAAGATTTTTTTCTTGCACATTGCCCTGAAAGAATTGATCCTGGAAATGCACAATGGAATGTTTCGAATATCCCTCGGGTCGTTGGTGCTTTGCATGAAGAAGGTTTGGAAAGAGTGAAGACTTTTTATCAGAGTATTCTTTCTTCTGAAGTTTTGCCTTTAAGTTCTATTGAAGCTGCAGAGATGACGAAGATTTATGAAAATTCTTTGCGTGCAGTTAATATTGCTTTTGCAAATGAAATGGCAATTATTATGCAAAACATGAGGTTGGATGCAAAAGAAGTTATTTCGGGTGTGAAAACAAAACCTTTTGGATTAGATATGTGCTCTCCTAGTTGCGGGGTGGGTGGGCACTGCTTTGATAAAGATCATGTTGCTTTTTATGTGAAGGATGGTGTTTTTTCTGCAGCGACAGTGCAAGAAATATTTGAGAATTTTCAGTCCGGTGTATTCGACTCATTACAGGTTTTATCTTTTAACCTTAATACAAGAGAAACGAGTTATCAGTCTGTAACCCATGTTAGTAAGAGGTATTCTGAAAAAATCTATGCTTTACGTACGGGGGGTAGTTATACTTTGAAAGTTACAGATTTACATCCAGTTATTACTTATAATAATGGAAGTTTCTTTGTGAAGTTTGCAAAAGATGTGAAAGTTGGTGAGAGAGTAATCTTTATTTCTTTACCAGAAGTTTTTTTTCCCCAAAAAGCTGGGAAAAGTGTTATGTTACAATCTGGGGGACAATTTTTAAATAGGCAACTTTTAAATTTAGGTCTTGGTGTTCAGCAACATGATAATTTTTATAGTCTAGAAATTGAAGATATTAAAGAAGAAGAATATAGTGATTATGCCTATTCTTTGGAAGTTGATACAACACATACTCTTGTAGTAGATAATGGTCTTGTTGCACATAATTGTATACCTGTCGATCCTTTTTATCTTATAGATGAATCTTTGAAGAGAGGCTTTGACCCTAGCTTTCTACGAACTGCAATGAAAGTGAATGGGTATATGCCTAGTTATACTGTTTCTCTTTTGACATCTGCTTTAAATGAAGTGGGAAAAAGTGTGAAGGGAACAAAAGTAGGTATTTTAGGTGTGGCCTATAAGAAAAATGTGGATGACATGCGAGAAAGTCCAGCTATAGATATTATTAAACGTGTGAAAAGTCTTGGTGCAGATTTGAAAATTTATGATCCTTTCCTCCCTGAATATAGTACTGCAACGAAAGATGAGGTCCTTGCGTGTGATGCAATATTATTATTAACTGATCATTCAGAATTTTTGAGTTATGATTTTTCTCGTGTTCCTGTGTTTATTGATGGGAAAAATGTTTTAGATAAGAGTAAAGTGGGTGGGGTGTATAAAGGCATTGGAAGGTAAAATTCTTGTTACAGGTGGTGCGGGATTTATTGGAAGCCATGTTGTTGATGCTCTTTTAGTACGAGGAGAAGAAGTTGTTGTTGTTGATAATTTTAATTCGTATTATGATCCTAAACGAAAATTTCTGAATATTGCTCCCCATATACAAAATAAAGAATATGTTCTTGCTGCTGGAAATGTTGAGGATTATTCTTTTATGCATAGTCTTTTTGAGAAGCATAATATTAAAAGAGTTGTACATCTTGCTGCAAAAGCAGGTGTGCGTGCTTCTATTCAAGATCCTGTTGGCTATAAGATAGCTAATATTGATGGGACACTGAACCTTTTAGAACTTGCAAAAAAGTATAGGGTTGAAAATTTTGTGTTTGGTTCTTCTTCTTCAGTGTATGGGAATTCTCAAAAGGTTCCCTTTTCAGAAGATGATAGAGTTGATGAGCCTATTTCTCCTTATGCTGCAACGAAAAGGATGGGGGAGTTACTCTGTCGTACCTATAGTCATCTCTTTCAATTGCCTGTGAGTTGTTTGCGTTTTTTTACCGTGTATGGCCCAAGAGGAAGACCGGATATGGCTCCGTATATTTTTACTGATGCTGTGTATCATGGGAAAACAGTTACTCTTTATGGTGATGGGAGTACACAAAGAGATTATACTTTTGTTTTAGATATTGTTTCTGGAATTATTTCTGCTGTAGATAAACCTCATGCTTTTGAAATATTTAATTTAGGCAATAATACTATGGTTTCGCTTCAAGAATTTGTTTCTGTGATTGAGGAAACTGTTGGGAAAAAGGCAGTAGTTGAACGAAAAGGACTTTTTCCAGGAGATGTTGCACTCACATATGCAGATATTTCTAAGGCGCAAAAGATGTTAGGCTACACTCCAAAAGTTTCTGTACGAAAAGGTATGCAAGAGTTTTTTTCTTGGTATACAAAAGAAGTTGTGATTTCTGATAAGGACAGTATCTCCGAATGAAATTTATCACTAAGTTGTGAGTGCTTCTGTTTTGGATTT
>CAYJSK010000078.1:0-4890 GCA_964372745.1 Candidatus Woesearchaeota archaeon | reverse complement strand
TGCAAAAGAAGTTTTCCCATTACAAACACCAGGTACAAAAGAAGAATATGTCTATCGCCAAATCTTTGAAAGCTTTTTTACAAACCCCACTGCAGCTCTTACAGTACCTATTGGACCAACCATTGCATGCTCAACTCCAACAGCATTTCGCTGGAGTAAAGAATTTGCAAACATGTCAGATCCCTCAGGAAGAGCAGTAAAAAGTATTCACCAAGAAGGAATAGAAAAAGTATAATGGAAATACTACCAGTAAAACCAAAAATACATCTCTTTGTCTGTTGTAATGACCGTTCTGCTATTCCAGGAAATATAACTCCAAGTTGTTCTCCAAGAATAAAAGAGCAAGATATCAAAGACCTAAAAATCTGGCTTCGTTCACAAGGACATACAAATGATATATTTTGTACAAAGACAAAATGCCTTGGTTTTTGTAATGAAGAGTCATCAGTAATATGCATTTGGCCTCAAGGAAAATTTATCAAAGTAAAAGATAAAGAAGAGATAAAAGAGATTCTCAAGAAAGAATTAGAACAAGTATAAAAGAAGAAAGAGATTTAAACTCTTATATACCCTAAAAGGAGAAATGAAAAAAGAGATTCTCAAAAGAGTACAAGAAACATATTGTAGATTGGCTCCATCAAAAATCTCTGGCATTGGTGTTTTTGCAATACGTGATATTCCTAAGAATACAAACCCATTCAAAAGAGAAAGAGAACAAAGATGGCAAGAGTTTAAAATAGAAGAACTCAAAAAATTAGACAAAGAAATTCTCAAAATGATAGATGACTTCTATGTTATTGAAAAAGATAACACAGTCATGATCCCAGAATACGCACTCAATGGCATGGACATCTCTTTTTTCTTAAACAACTCTAGGAAAGCAAATGTAAAAACAACAGATGAAGGCTACACGTTCATCACTTTGAGAAAAGTAAAAAAAGGAGAAGAACTCACCGTGAGGTATGGAACATACGATCATAAGTATAAATAATTCTAATCCTTCAAAAGTGTAAGGGTTTTTCCCAGCCTATACAAAGAAACAGGAAGAACAGAATTTCTAGAAACTCTAAATGAAGAATAATTAAAAAGTTGTTCTTCTAAAGCATCCACATGAACAAAACCTAAAATAACAACATCTGGAGCAGTATCTAAAATACGTTCAAGTATATAATCTTCTCTTCTCCTATTAAGATAACGAAAACGTTCATCCAATTCTTCAAAGCAGGGATATTTCTCAAAAGAAGCATAAGTATCAGAAAAGAATCTCCCTGAAAAATCTCTTTGAAAAGCTGTTTCTTTAAAAGAACCTTGAACTTCCTTACTTCTTTGAGAAAGAATATCTATCCTAGCTTTAACAGAAGGTCTAGATCCTTCTTTTTTATAACAATCCCATACAAAGCTTACAGAAGCGATGTCACCCAGCAAATCCCTATTTTCTAGAGGAATTACTTCCTTCTTAAGAGCATCAAAAGATTTCACAAACTCATAAAAATACCCATTAGCCCCTAACACCATTCTTTCTCTAAAATCCTGGCAGAGTTCTAAACCTACGGAAGTAAATGTTCTAGATCGAAGATAACCTAATACCAATTCTCTTTCTCTTAAATTATCATGTCTTACACCAATCAATACCTTCTTTACCATAAAAAAAATGTAACAGCACCCTATTTAAACCTAGGGTATAAAAAACAATAATCCTTTTAAAACAAATATTCTCAAAGAAAGCTATGACCCTCTTTACTAAAGATTTCTTACAACATGATGAAACTGTTTTCAAGGATGAACTAGTCTTAGACTACGAATACCTTCCTCACATTCTCAAATTTCGTGAAAACCAACAACAGCACATTGCAACAATAATCAAACCTCTTTTTCAAGGAAGAATGGGATCGAATCTACTTATCACAGGAAAACCAGGTATTGGAAAAACAGCAGCATGTAAACATGTACTCAGAGAAATGGAACAGCACTCTGACAAAAGTATAGGACTCTATGTCAACTGTTGGAAACACAACACTGTATACAAAGTTCTCATTAATATATGCCAGCAAATAGGCTATAAATGGGTCCAAAACAAAAAAACAAACGAACTCATGGAAGAGATTGCAAAGATTCTCAATAAAAAAGCAGTAGTCATTATTCTCGATGAAATAGACAAACTCGAAGAAGAACAAGTGATTTATCAACTCGTGGAAGACATCTACAAAAAATGTATCATTATGATTACAAACAAAAAAGATTTTCTTTCCATACTTGACCAACGTACACGTTCACGTTTACTTGCAGAAATTCTTGAATTTGAACCCTATAAATACAATGAAATCCAAGCAATCCTTGAGGAAAGGAAAAAGTTTGCCTTTTATGAAGGGGTACTCAAAGAAGAACCATTCCAAGCAATAGTTGAAAAATGTTGTGAAAGAGAAGATATTCGCACAGGTTTATTTCTCTTAAAGGAAGCAGGAAATGCCGCCGAGAACAGATCTTCAAGAACAATCTCTCTAGAAGATGTGGATAAAGCAATAGCAAAGATTACCGTATTCAATCAAACAAAAGCTCTCCTTGATGAAGAAGAAAAAGAACTTCTCAAGATAATCAAAGAACACAATGGAGAAAGTATCACAAAAGTGTATGAGATTTACAATGAAAAATTCAACAAATCTGATCGAACCTTTCGAAGAAAACTGCTCACACTCAAAGAAAATAAACTCGTAGAAGTACGTGATGACCGAGAACTTACTGGAATCATCAATCCGAGGGTTCATCTATGGAAAGAATAAAGTGCTCAAAGTTCTAAAAACACACCCTTGGACAAAATAAATATGAGTAACTATCCTCCTTCAAGATAATTAATCTCTTCTTTCACCCACCCTCTCCGTTTATACCTGATAGCAAGCATGGGAATCAATCCATGGAATGCAGCAGCTTCTTTCATCCGTTCCAGTTACCTTTTCATAGTAGGACTGACATACAACTTTTTCTTCTCTGTCACTTTAACCTCAGAGAGCTTTGAATAATCCTCTTTTTGTGTAAAATTCAAAGCGACTCTATTGAGAATTTTGTTAAAAATCACCTATGTCATCTCAAAAAATGATTTTTTCAAAACTCTCTATAGCCCACATCATTTTTATGGGTTTACAAGTATTGCTATTCCCAGACCATAAGATTCTTGGTTCCAAGTAAGATCATCAAAACCACCGAGGTTCATGTACATTATCTGCTCGTCAAGATTGTTTGTTGGAAGATAAATGTAATGGTCGCCTAATCCTGGTTCCTGTTCATCTGACATTGGTTCGCCATTTGGCCAGATAAAATGAACATCTCTTCCAAGACTGCTTTCTTCCCAGTCCTCAATGTCAATGATATCAGAATCGCCTGTTCTTGAAGCGTCCGCATAAATCATTTGGAATGGCTTTGGCGTTGTGTAGTCCTGTGACCACTCGTTTTCTTGTTCATAGTATAATTTGTACGTTCTTGGTGTAAGATCAACAAGCACAGGACCGTGAGCATGTTGCACGACTGGCTCTGCACAACCTTCGTCATCTTTTTCTACAATCCAATCTATTCCATCCCACACAGCATAGAAAAGCCCATTGTTTATCTGTTCACAACTATCTGCTCCTGTAATGAGCATAAATGTTCCCTCACTTTCATCCCACACCCATGACTCTTGTTTAGGATATCCTATTTTAAATTGCCTTGCATTTGTTAATCCTGTATCTCCTTTTTCTTCGTCACCGTCAAGGCCTATTGCGATTGTAGGTTTGCAGCCATTATTCCAATCTTCTTCAGTAATGCATGTTTCCTCGCTACCGCTATTAAAGTCCCTTCCATAGTATCCATCATCGCTGTCAAGGTACATGATTCTTGTTGCGTGGTCATCACCATGTGACTCAAAAAGAAGCCTTACCTCTCCTGATGCGAGTGGCACCACCTGAAATGCATTAATCACTGACATGTATGAAGGACCAAAGCACTCAAACAAAGGCTTTTTTCCATTATCCTTTGAGGGGTCCGGCATATCACAGGGGTGTTGAAGACTATACGCTGTCATGACGGTAAATGGATTTCCCACGTACACATCATCTGTTTCTTGTGATGCAAATCCAACTCCTGCATTCTCTCCTCGTCTGTGTGGATTGTAATAAAATAATGTTTCTCCTTGCACATCTTTAGGAGCCCAGTCTCCATATTGCAATGCGTATGAAAATGTTGATCCGTCTGGTACAGCAAGTGCTGCGTCGTCGTAAATATCCCCTTCTCCCAGTATTTGCCAATACTCTTCTTCTGTTGTCTGTGTTGCTGTTCCAACAGTTTCACACTCTTCATCATTACATGCTTCTAGCGTTATTGTATACCATGTCCCAGCTTTTAATTGCGTGAGCTGAAATTCTGTTTCAGATTCATCTACAGAATAGTCTTCGCTCTGTTGTGTCACAGAATCAGTTACTGTTATTTTGTATGCATCCGCTATTTCTTCTTTCCAAGACACATCAAGCTTTGTTGATGACATATAATCAGAATCATCCACGGACACTTGTCCTACATTGATGTTTCCTTCGTTGCTTGCTATACTTGTGGTTGTGGTTTCTCCTTTAGAGCTATTTTCCATGTTGCCATTAACCCCATTATACTCTTTATACTGCTGCCCCTCAGGTACTGTTTTCCCCATAGCTGCTTTGTCTTTTGCAATCTCTTCAAGGGACTTGTATTCCAGTTTATCCGTGCTATCTGAGCACGCTGCTACAGTCATGAGAACAAGGATTAATAAACATGAAAGGATATATTTTTTCATAATTGTCAATTCCTTTTATGAAATATAAAGTTTTCTGTTTATTGTGACTGTCAACTTTGTTCTTGATAATATAAAGAATTTTTGATTTTTCTTTCCTG
>CAYJSK010000077.1:2992-5094 GCA_964372745.1 Candidatus Woesearchaeota archaeon | reverse complement strand
ACTTGAATACGCAAAGCATAATTCTCTTTATGACTCTTTTTCAATAACTCTGCAATCTTTTCTGCAGCTTTAGAAGTAATTGTTAAAGTCTTCCCATCAGTATCAACAACAGCAACATTCAAACTTTCTAACATCTCTTCAAAAACATCATCTGGCATTCCATGACCCGTACTTCCTTGTTCCAAAGACTCCATCGTATTTGCCCCACAGCCAATACAATGCAAACCATAAGAAAGCATAATTTCAATACATTGAGGATACAAGCGAACAACCTCAGAGATGGTCATATCAGCAGTTATTTTTCGTTCTTGTTTTTGAACTGTTTCCATACTCTAAGAAATGCATTTGAACTATTTAAGGTTTGCCAATAACTGTAAACTCATTCTCGGTCAAAAGCTATCCCAATGAGGGGCATTACACTTTTGCCTTTGATGTTGTCTCTAAACCGCGCAAAGCCTCGGATCCCAAAACATTAATAAAAAGAAAAAAGATACAGAAAAGAGAATGAAAGAAGAACCAGCCCTAATATTAAGACCAAATCTCATCAATGCATTCTTTCCCACATTTTTAAAATCCTTCTTCAAAATAACAGTATACGCAGGAATCCCAGCCATTATCCTAGGAACGATACTTATTTTTTTAGAAATACTCAACTACAAGCTAGGACTACTCATAGGACTAACCCTTCTAACAAGCCTAATCCTTGCTGCAGTTACCATTCTCCTTAAAATTTGTGTATTCATGCCTAAAGTAGAATATCGTTTTTACAAAAACCACATGGAAGTAGAATCCAAATTATTCAAAATAGAAAAAAAATCTTTACCCTACGACAAAATTACAAACATCGATACAAAAATATCACTTTGGGACAGAATTACCAACGCTGGAGACCTTATTATTCACACCGCGGATGAAAAAGAAACAGGTGACATCCATTTATTATTCTTAAAAAACCCCTTAGAAATGGAAAAACATATTCATTCTTTAATTGTAAAAACACACAAGTAAACTAAAACCCTTTCCTTCGAAACATTTTTTCTAAATCTTCTATAGCGAGTTTCACCATAATAGGTCTCCCATGGGGACAAGTATAAGGCAAATCACAGAGATCTAATTGTTTCAATAAAGTATACATTTCAGACACAGTCACAGAATCACCAGCCTTAATAGATTTTCTACATGACATCATCGTAATAATATCTTCCTTCTCATCTTCCTTAAAATCAACAAGCAGATCTCTCAATAGTGCAGCTCCTTTCACCTTATTAAAAAGCATAGGTACTTTTTCTAAACGAAAAGTATTTTCCCCAAACTCTTCTACATAAAACCCATACGTCTTCAATAACTCTTTTTGTGTACGCACAAGCATAGCTTCTTTAGGTGTAAACTCTAAAAGCTCAGGCACAAGTAAATCTTGCACAACGATTTCACCCTTCATATATTGTTTCATAAACTTTTCATAATTAATTCTTTCTTCAACAACATGCTGATCAATAATCATAAGTCCATCTTCACTTTCTGCAAGAAAAAAAGTCTTTGCAATAGTACCTAAAATTTTCATCTCTGGAAAATGCACATACTTGACATTAAAACTAGGCAATGTTGAAAGACCAAACTGTACTTCTTTTACAAATCGAGTATTCTCATGTGGAGTATACAATTTACCCATAGGAGAAGAATTTCCATAATGAGTTTGTACTTCAGCAGAAAAATCTAACACACTTTCTTTAAAGAGCGAACGAACTGCAGCAAACACAACCGCACTTATTTTCCCGGGGTGTGAGAACTTCACAATTTTTTTTGTTGGATGCACATTCACATCAACACCACCAGTATGCAAATGTAATACTGCAACAGGATGTTTATTCACAAAAAGCAAACTTTTATACGCTTCATAAAGACCAGCACTTATCTCTTCACTATACACCAACCTTCCATTCACAAAAAGTGCCTGCATATTTTTATCTTTACGCACCAACGAAGGTTTAGACACATATCCCTCCAGAGAAATATTTCCTTCACTATATTTCACAGGCAACATATCATTCAACAGAGTAAATCCCCAACCCTGCCCAATTCTTTCCAAAGGATCCTTCGATTGC
>CAYJSK010000077.1:0-2982 GCA_964372745.1 Candidatus Woesearchaeota archaeon | reverse complement strand
GCTTCCCATACATACGTAAACGCACAGCAACAGGAATACCCAAAGCAAACTTTTCTAAAAAACCAACAATACGATCATCTTCTAAATCATCAAGAAACTTTCTTCGTACAGGTGTATTGAAAAACAGATCTCGTACCTCAACAACAGTCCCCTGTGGACAAGCCTGTGCACGAAAAGACTTGACACGCCCTCCTTCAACACAAAGCTCATACCCTTCTAACATCTCTTCAGTCTTACTCAAAATACGAAAAGAAGAAACTGCTGCAATACTCGAAAGTGCCTCTCCACGAAAACCAAAACTTGAAACATGCTCAAGGTCTTCAAAGGAAGTTATTTTACTTGTTGCATGCCGAAGAATACTCAATTCCAAATCTTCCTTACTCATCCCTTTGCCATCATCCACAACACGAATGCAGTTCTGAGAAATTTCAACAACAATATGAGTAGCACCGGCATCTACAGCATTTTCTACAAGCTCTTTTACTACATTTGCTGGCCTATCTATAACCTCTCCTGCAGCAATCTTATTAACCAATTTTTCATCAAGGATATGAATCATAGACCTAAAGAAAAGAGAAAAATTTAAAAGGATATGGCTAATGCAACACAAATAATGCTAAGCATAGAACAAATCAAACAAAAGATTGAACGAGGTCTACCTGGAGCAAGGGTAGAAATCAAAGATCCAAGAAGAGATGGTGTACACCTAAAAGCAATTGTCATCTATAAAGGTTTTAAAGACAAATCACTCGTAGAACAACATCAAATGGTCTATGCAACCTTAAAAGAAGAACTCAAAGAAGAGCTGCATGCTTTAGGTCTAGAAACACATGAGGAAGAAGAATGAAAGAAGAAACAAAAAAACAAATTGAAAACATGATTCACAATCATAAAATATTTATTTTCATGAAAGGAATCCCAGACGCACCAGAATGTGGCTTTTCTATGCGAACAATAGAAATTCTAAAAAGTTACAAAGTTGAGTTTGGCTACTTCAACATATTTGAAGACGAAGATATTCGTCAAGGAGTAAAAGAGTATGCAAACTGGCCAACAATACCTCAAGTATACATCAACGGGAAGTTTATTGGTGGTTGTGATATTACAGATGAATTACATAGATCTGGAAAGCTAAAAAAACTAATAGAAGAGTAAAAAAGGTTATTTGACAACAAGAGTTATTTTATTTCTCCTAAAAAAATCTACTAATCTTACCACAGAAGCAGGAGTCATTCCATCGTGAGTGGTATGATCATTATACCCAGAAGTCAAAAAGGTATTTGAATTCCTAGTTTCCACACGTAATTTTAAAATAATTTCTTCTTTCAATTTTGGCATATTAGGCTTTCCATTCTGTTCCCATTGTAATTTTAATCCTTTTTGAGAAAATTTCCAAATTTCTACATCAAATGTTTCAATTTTTCCACTTTGAGTAATCTCACCAGCAAGAACCACTCCAAATGAAATATTCTGATTATCCTGTAAAGCACTTAAACTTCCTTCTGATACTACTGACATATAAAACCACCTCAAGTAATCTTCATGAAAGCAACTTTATAACTATTTCTATTCTAAAATAGCCTCTTCTGCTCTTCTAACTTCTTCGCTTGTATTTTATCCAACGTATCTGTATCTTCTAATTCACTTTGCACTTCTCGAGCACGAGCAACGACTTCTTCAGGTAACCCAGCCAACTTTGCAACATACACACCAAAACTTTTATCTGTACCTCCAACAAGTAATTTTCTTAAAAAGATAATTTCTTCACCTTCCTCTTTCACAGCAATATTATAATTACGAATACGTTCAAAGCTCAAAGATAACTTATTCAAGACATGATAATGCGTCGCAAACAATGTTTTTGCTTTCACCCGATTATACAAATACTCCACAACAGCCCATGCAATAGACACACCATCATAAGTCGAAGTCCCTCTTCCAATCTCATCAAGAAGAATCAAACTTCGTGACGTTGCATTATTCAATATATTTGCAGTCTCATTCATCTCCACCATAAAAGTACTTTGTCCAGAAACAAGATCATCATAGGCACCAATACGAGTAAAGACTCTATCAACAAAGCCAATATGGGCATGTTTCGCAGGAATAAAACATCCCATCTGCGCCATGATCACAAGCAAAGCAACCTGTTTCATATAACAACTCTTCCCAGCAAAATTAGGTCCTGTAATAATCATAATTTCAAAATCCTGTAAAGAAATATCATTAGGGATATAATCACAACTTAATTCAACAACAGGATGCCTTCCATCTTTAACCTCAAGTATAGGACTCATATCAACAAGAGGCTTCACATAATTATTCTCAACACTCACTTGTGCAAAAGAACAAAGGGTATCGATCTCTGCAACTTTCCAAGAGATAACCTGAATGACTTCAGTAAACTTTTTCACATTTTCAATAACACGTAAAAAAAGTTCATATTCTAACTCTCCAATTTTCTCTTGTGCAGTAAGAATTTTCTCTTCTTCCCTTTTCAAATCCTCAGTAACAAACCGTTCATAATTAGCAAGTGTCTGTTTTCTAATAAAATCTCCAGGTACATGCGCAAGATTCCCTGCAGAAACTTCAAAATAATACCCAAACACACGATTGTATCCTATCTTCAAATTTTTAATTCCTGTTCTTTCACGTTCTTTCATTTCTAATGCAGAGAGAAACTGCTTGCTATTTTTGCGTATAGAATGTAATTCTAATAGATGAGAATCAAACTCTAATTGTATTAACCCACCTTCTTTCAAACTCGCAGGTGCATCATCTCGAATAGCTTTTTCTAATAAATCTATAACTTCCTGAAAACCATGAAACTGTGTTAAATCACCAAAGGACTCTAATGTAATTTTTTGTACAAGAAGAAGACTTTGCTTCAAAGAAACAAGATCTCGTGCATTCGATCTATCAAGATTTACTTTTGCAATAATACGCTCAATGTCTCCAATATGCTTTAAAATATTCTTTAGC
>CAYJSK010000076.1:0-5100 GCA_964372745.1 Candidatus Woesearchaeota archaeon | reverse complement strand
AAATCACTTTTGATCCACCTTGGGAGCCTTCGGAAGAGCTTCGAGAGATGCTTGGGGTATAACTTTCTTTTTTTTCTTGTAAATAAACATCACTAAAAACAGAACAAGATCGTGTCTACATGGAATTAGCTGAGGGTGATAAGATTTCTCAAGGTTCACTCTTAGACAAACAAGAGTTTCATTTGCTGTCGCAGTAAATGTCTGGTTTGTGTTTTCATCATAAGCAATAAATGCCTGCATGCCTTCCGTGAGTTTTGTGAGAAGATAGTCTAACTGTATGCTTCTCCTTTTAATTCTCTTATACGATTTACAAAATAGGATTTATCATAGCTTCCAATAACCCAACATACAGCAGATTTTAGCTCGTACTCTCTTGGTAAGAGGTCTATAGCTCCAGGAAGACCCTTTTGTTGAAAACGCTTAAAAACATATTCTCTTCCTGTAATCTCTGATGCTCTTTCAATTAAAACTAAAGCTCTTTCTAAAAGACCAATATCTGTAATGTCTTCTGGTCTCTTTCTCAATATGAGATAGACATCTAAACGTTCTATTCTTTCGCTTTCTTCTCTTAAATCCATGAGATTATATAGGCCTTTATTCCTTTTAAGTCTTGCTAATTGCAACATCTTTCCACAAAAAGGCTATTTGCTAAACAAGGCGCTTGCTCAAAGCCATTTTCCTCCAGTGTTTTTTCAATGTCTTTGTTCAGATTTCTTTGTACAAAATTGAGACTGTTTTTTGTCCTTCTTTGCTGATACATAGTTATCTCAAGAAAGCCACCTATACTCATCCCACCTAGGATAAAAATTACTGGAACATCATATGGGTCTGGCCAGCTATTTGCAGATTTGAAAGATGTTTTTTCTATAAATATCCTTGCTAGCTCTTCTACTATTGGCAAGTTTGAAGATTGTATTCTTATTTCGTATGCATCATTTATTCCTAATAGTGACCTTATGTATTCTGTAGAAAATCCTGCTTCTTCAAATGTTCTTGCTTTAATTTTTTCTAGATCTAGGACCCTTCTTTTATCTTTTATCCTTAAACCAGGAAAAAGTCTAAACTGATCATCTCTTATCCTGTATTCTGGCTCCCATTGCGTATAGCCTATTTTTCTGTTTACTCTTATATCCAACTCTTTTTTTAGATATGGCCTGAGATCTTCTAATACTGCTTCTTTATATGCTTCAGTTTCATGTAAATTACTCAAAACTAGTACAGAAGTGTTAGTAAAGTCAAAAGGATTTTTTGTCCTATTAAAACCAGAAATAGATTCATTTCTCAGCAGTTCTTCTAAGACTATTTGACCCTTTTTCATGCTTTTTTAAGAGTTTTTTATGCTTTTAAATCTTTCTTTTCGCTACCCCTATTTAGTAATTACAATTTGCCATCTCTGGATGATGAAATTCAACCTCAGTGTTGACTTAGGTCTCTTCTACCCAAAACTCTCTTTCCTTGTGCAAGGAGCTCAGCAGTTCTTTGATAGCTTTCTTCATAGGAAAAATTGACTCTTCTTTCCCTTTAGGATACATGTACATATCTATTTGTTCACAACTCTCTGCTCTTCTACTATTATATGGTTGACGAAATAATGCAAAAACTATATAAATCAGTGTGTAATGAATATGTAATGAAAATAAGGTGAAAATGTGCCAACCCCTTGGAATGTAGAAACAGTAAAACTCAAAGTAACAAAGCACTTTGCCTTGGAGTATATGAATGCATGGTCTTGGGATTTCCATGATTTACGGGATGCAGTTCGTGATGCATACAAGATTGAGAAAAGGGGAAAAGAAAAATTTGAAATTTATGTTCAAAAGAAAGGATTTAAAAAAATAATTACTGTATATTATTCAAAAGAAGAAGAATTACTCTGTATTAGTGGGTCAGAAGGAGGAAAAAGAATATGAAAAAATGTGCAAAGTGTCAAAAACCAACTCTTACCCAAGCTGATGATATAATCAATGATGTAGGAGGGTATCTTATAATTATAAAAGGAACTCGCTGTAGCTCTTGCGGTGAAGAATATTTTGATGAGGAAGAAGGACAAAAGATGATTAATCTCGCAAAAAGACTCAAGGTGTGGGGACAGCCAATGAAGCTTCATAGAAAATTAAGCAAAAGTGCACGAGGAACAGTCTTAAGAATCCCAATAGATATAGAAAAAGAGCTTCATCTTAAAGGAAATGAGGCAGTATCAATTTCAAAAATAGGCGAAAATAAAATTTTGGTGGAAGTAGAAAAATAGCAAAACAAATTGTTAGGCAAGACGTTTACATCTTCTAAACTCTCAATGGGTTTACTTTCTTCCTTTTAAGTTTTACTGATTGCAACATTCTTCAACAAAAAGGCTATTTGCTAAACAAGGCGCTTGCTCAAAGCCATCTTCCTCCAATTGCTTTTCTATATCCCTATTTAGATTTCTTTGCACAAAGTGTAAACTATCTCTTGTTTGTCTAAGAGAAAACCTTGAGATACTCTATCTCCATCTACAAGTCCCATGTATACTCTGTCTTGTGAAGAACCATTCTTTTGGAATTGGAAAACACGCACTTCTGATTCATCTGTACCTGCAGTAAATGAGAAAAGTTTGTCAAAAAAAGAATTCAAACAAAGGGTGTAGCAAACGTGGACATTGAAATCACTTTTGATCCACCTTGGGAGCCTTCGGAAGAGCTTCGAGAGATGCTTGGAGTATAACCTTCTTTTTTTTCTTGTAAATAAACATCACTAAAAACAGACCAAGAAATCCTCCAGCAAGGAAAATCAAAGGGAAGAGAAAATCATATGTCAGAGATTGAAGATAGGGGAGAACTAAAGACACAACAAAAAGAATCAAAAAAGGGGAAACATCTGAAAAATAAGATTGAACAAGAGAAGTCAAATATTCTGCTGTCAGACCTAAAAACAAAAACACTCCCAAGCTATACAACAAGAACTCAGAAAAGAAAAAGAAGCTTAATGCTTGAAAAAAAGAAGAATACATAGGCTGATATCCTAAGAAAACAAAAACCAAGCCTAAAGCAAAAAGAACCAAAGCAACAAAAGCAAGATGTTTGACATAGCCTTGAATAACCTGGAATTGAGGATAAGACTCTAAATCAAACGTTTCTGTAGGAATCAGTTCACTAAATTGTTCACTAAGAAAAGTAGTATTGGAAAGCATAACACAAACGTCTTGAGAAGGATCCTGGATACACACATCTCCCATTTCAAAGCTCTCTTGAACAAAAGCAAGAGACTCTTCATTATGTTCATCTATAAAGACACTTGCATTTCCTGGAAGAGAATCTGCTAATGTGGGGATAGTGGCAATCAAGTGAAAGTAAAAAAGAATAACAAATATCAAGAAAAGACTCAAGGAGAGACAAAAGAAGCCCAAGGTCTTGGAAAGAAAACGCAACACATTCATAAAAACCAGAGCGGAAGAGTCCTTATAAATCTAGCGATAGCAAACAAAACACAGAAATCTTTTTAAAGACTTCTCCCTCAAGAACACTATGAGGCGATAAAAGAGATGATAAACTCACTACGAAACATTCTAAACAAACTTCTTCCAGGCCTATTTGCAAAGAAAAAACATATGAAAATTGGTTTGTATGGTCCTCCGAACTCTGGAAAAACTTCTACTGCAAATCGTATCTGTAAAGACTGGCTAGGTGAAGATGTAATCATGGGAGCAGTATCAGAGATTGCTCACGAAACAAGAGAAATCCAAATGAAAGAAAACATTCACATAAAGAAAAAAGGAAAAGAACTCACGTTTAATCTCATTGACACACCTGGTATTACAACAAAAATAGACTATGAAGATTTTTTAAAGCATAAAATGAATAAGAAATTAGCAAAAGAAAGGGCAAAAGAAGCAACAAAAGGAGTCATTGAAGCAATTAAATGGCTTGATAGCATGGACTGTGTGGTTGTTGTTCTTGATGCAACATCTAATCCCTATTCACAAGTAAACATAACTATTATAGGAAACTTAGCAGCACGAGACATTCCAGTAGTAATTGCAGCAAACAAAATAGATTTAAAGAAAGCAAACGTCAAGAGTATAGAAGCAGCTTTCCCTCAATATCCAGTCATTGGGATATCTGCAGAACTAGGCACAAATATGGAAGAACTCTACGAGAGCATTGTGAGGATGGTATAATAAACATGTTAACACTACAATACATACCCTTTCATGAAATGGAAAACCTTTCTTCAGAGAGAAGAATAGCAAAGCTTCTTACCATTGTAAAAAAGAACAAAATTATTCTTATGCAAGGCCGCTTAAAGGCAAAAGAAGAAACAAGTCTTATTGAAAAAACAATGGAAGAAGTCAATAGAGAATTCAAGGGAATTGAACTTTGTACAGTATATCCAACACTTGATCGTCATGGAAACATTAGTAAGCAACTCAAACAAGCAGTAACAAAAATGCTTATGGGTGACAGAGATGGTTTAACGATTATTGGTCCAGCAACCATCGTCAAAGAAATAAAAAGAAACCCAGACAAGATTGAACTTCTAACACATAACCTCAACCCTCGAAAAAACATGGGAGGAAAATAATGCCTCACCAATGTGTTCGCTGTGGAGAAATATACCCACCAGGCTGTAAAGAACTTCTCACTGGCTGTACTTGTACTGGAAGATTCTTTTTTTTCGTCAAAGATGAACTGGTAGAGAAAGCAAAAGAGGTATCAGAGTCGCTCAGTGAAGAAGATAAACAAGAGCTAGAAATGGATATTCTTGAGCTCGTGGGAAATGCAGATGAACAACCAGTCATATTAGACTTTGAGAGTATTCGTGCAACAAGCCCAGGAAAATATGAAATAGACCTCATTGATTTATTCAAAGGCTACCCCTTAGTCATTAAACTTGATGAAGGCAAATATGTCATTGACATTCCAAGTACATTCCATAATGAACGAAAGAAGAAGAAGTAACGAGCTCCATAATTCTTAAAAAAGATCCAAGAATTCTTCAAAGAGTGTCTCTTATACAAAAAATAACAAACTGGCCATTCGAGAATAAATGGAAAGCCTCATCTATTGCTCTTTTATATGGGCCTGCAATGCATCTTTTTCTAAAAGGATACGCACAGTACATAGA
>CAYJSK010000075.1:0-5237 GCA_964372745.1 Candidatus Woesearchaeota archaeon | reverse complement strand
GATTACGGGAAGTCCCTCCTGCAAAAGTTGTTATGGCTTCAAGCTCACCTATAAATAAAGCTGATATAGCTCTTGTAGGAAATGTTGAAGTGGCTACATTGCAGCCTGGAGAACTCTTCTATAAATATTTAGGGCTTATTGGAGAACCAAGTGTTACTGCATTTAGCAGGGGTGTTGATGAAAATGTCTCTGGTGTCCCTCTTAGTATTTTTAATGCAAGTATTAGTATTAAAAATGAACTCAATAATAGTGAGGTGAAATCTATTGGAGCATATATCCCTTTCAATATTAGTTTCAAGCTTGGAAATACTTTGACCGAGAACCTGACGAATATTGTGTATAACTGTAGTGTTATTGATAGTAATAATGTTATTATCTCACAGAATAATGAGCTCCTGAGTATTAGTGCAAAAGAAGCTGTGAAAATTATCCCTTGTGGAGGAGTCTATAATCTGAATAATACACTGTTCCCTGGAGTCTATAATATCAGTGTTCGTGTGCAAGTACAGTCTCTTATAGAAAGAGCATACAATAATTTCACTATCCTGAGCGATCATAATGGAAGCACGACTCTGCGTCTTAGTAAAAATCTTTATGAATGTAACAATCCTGTTCCTATTACTGTGAATACCACAAATGTTGGGAACACAAATTTCACTGCAAATCTCACACTAGACCTCTTTGTGAATAATGTTTTCCGAGAGAACATCGTTAACTATAGCAATGTATTACTCACGAAGAATACAGGAAATATGACCAATATAAGCTATACTATTGATGAGTGCACTGGATCTGGAAACTATACTGTGAAAGTGAATATGAGCTTTAGTGATCAAAATGATGGAGCTTTGAATTTGAATAGTGAGAAATCATATTATAATGATAACCTTAATCCGAATCTAAGTATGGCATTGAATTATGCTAATGGCTCAGGCTTCTTCACCTGCCTTTCTATAGACATGAATGCAACGGATGATTATGCTGTGGGAGCTTGTATGATGGAAATGAGGAATGGAACAACGTATAGCAATTATTCCATGAGTGCTAGCAATGGTATTTGTAATTTTAGTGGAAACTTTAGTCTGAATACAAATTATGATTTCAGAGTGTATGCAAATGATACATTAAATCATGTCAATAGAACAGAATTTATTACTCTTGAAAAATACACTGCTCCTAACTTGTTAGAGTTTAGCGGGGCAAATACTACTCGTTTAGAAGCATGTAGCATGAGGAATGTGAAGGACTATACAAACTTTACTTTAGAAACAAGCTCTGGAATGGTGCGTTGGATCAATGGAGTGAACCTCGTCACACAAAATAATTATACCTTCAATATTGATATCCCTGACAAATATGCTGCTATTACTTCTGGAGATTTACACTCTACTGTCAATAGCACTGCAGAAGTTTCTTTCTATAATATGAGTCCTATTGTACAAGCGAGAATCTTTGTGAATGATTCTGGTGGATGGAAGGTGTGTACGAAGTGTAACATTAGCTCTTATAACAGATATGCGGGAATCTTAGTCTTTAACACCACATCTTTTAGCGCATTCATCGGACAAGAGGGGACAAACCTGACGATCTTTGATGATTCTGATGCAGAAGGAGGGAGTATTACGAGATATGCAAACCAAAGGATTGGATTCTTTGCAAATTACACGAATGCATCGTATGCTCCAGTGATTGGAACAGGAAGCAGATGTGATATCGCTTTCAATAACACAGGAAGTTGGAGTGCAGGAGTCAATACGACATATAATGCAACGAGTAAACTCTATGAGTATAATAGAACTTTCAGCAACAAAGGATTGTATTGGTATAATATGAGTTGTGTTTCACTCAACAATGCAAACTTGAGCCTTGAAGATAACATCACTCTGCCTAATTGGGTGCCTACAATTCCTATTGTGCTTGGACCATTGAATGGAAGTTCAACGACAAATAGAACACCTACATTTAGATGGGAAAATGTCACAGAGAATGATGACCCAGACAATGTTACGTATTATTTCCAGCTGAGTAATAGTAGTTCCTTCAGCACTCTTCTTACGAATATCACGGTGAACGAGACAGGGCTGAATACCAGCTATACTCCTACTGAGGATCTTGAAGTAGATACTACTTATTATTGGAGAGTGAGAGCATATGATGGAACTGCATACAGTGCATACAATACAACACGATTTGATATTCTCTCCCTCGTTGCTATAAGCATGCCAGGAAATACTGTGAACTTTGGAACAACAGGGGTAGGAATACTACGAAATACTACAGAGCCAGGATATGCAAACCTTGTTGTGTCAAATGATGGAAATGTCTGGTTAAAGATTTCGATCAATGCAACAAACATCTTTAATGCGACTAATTCAGATACACCGGGAAGGTATGAGTTTAAGATTACTGTAAACGAAACAGGAGCATATAATAGTTCTACACTGAGTGGATGGAATAATATTACTGGGACAGAAGTTTTAAGTATTCGAGAGTTCAGATATCAGAATGCGAGCAATACTGCAAATAGAGCAAATATCCATCAACTGATAAGAGTTCCTTCAGATCAATCTGCGGGAGTTCTTACATCGACAGTGTATATTAAAGGAGAGGCAGAGTAAGATGAAAACACAAAAACATACACACTATTTTCTTTTTTTAATCCTTGTTCTTTTATTCACTGTTCCTTTCTCTACAGCATTGGGTATTGCTCCGGCAAAGAGAGAGATTTCTTTTCAGCCAGACTTTGAGAAGGAATTTACAGGAATTATTGTCAATCAAGAAAGGAAAGAGATGACTGTTCTTCTCCGAGAGAATGACCCCTATGATATTCTTTCCATTCGCGAAGAGAGTATTACTTTTTCTGAAGGAGAGTATGAAAAAATGTTTTCGTATACTGTGTACTTAGCTGAAGATCTTTCTGCGTATGGGGAACTGGCTTCTATTCAAGCACAAGAACAAAGTGATGCTGTAGAAGGAAATGTACAAACTATTCTCGTTGTCGAATCAAAGATTATTATTCTTGCTCCTGTAGAAGTTTCTCCTTCAGAATCTTCTTTAGCCCTAGAACAAAGATCCCCAGAAGAGATTCAAAATACTCTCTCTTTGTCTGAGAAAACAGATTCTTTTCCATACTTGCCTCTGCTTCTCTTCTTTTTCCTATTCCTCCTTTGCTTCATTCTTCTTAGTACAGTTCTTAGAAACAAAAAAGAAAAAAAGAAGCGAAAGCTGAAGAAGACAAAATAGTTTCAAAAGAATTTACTTTTATACCTATAATATTACTCTCCGGATTAGCTTAGCAATTCTTGAGGAACTTCAAATTTTTTATCGGAGAATACTACTTCTTCTGCTTGAGAAATGCATTTCTTACACACCTCCATCATAAAAGGGTATTTTTGAATAATCTCTTCACTTTGCACTGAAGAACCATAACGAGCTTTCTCTCGTTCATCAACATCAGTTTCCTCTTCTTTCTCTTTGTACACCATTATTCTATCAATAAACTCATCATCATAATCAATAAGCCTATTATCTTTCACATAACGCAAGAATAAAGCTGTACATTTCTGACTCCTACTCTCAACTCCAAACTTTGTGAGAATTGCTAAAGCACAATAATACATGGAGTAAAACCACTCTTCTGGGATCTTATAATCTAATCGCTCTTTCTTATAGATTTCACATATCCCTAGATTTGTTTTTGCTTTTTGGATATACTCCTCTGCCTTTTTACCATCTTTACGCACAAGAAGAAGGCCTTTGTGTTTCTTTCCTTTTTCTTCTTCTTTTTGAGCGTTTGAAAAACACTCATTGACTTTTTGATGCTTATTCATTTTGCCATCCTTCTCATAAATTGAATAAACTTTTCTTGTCCAAATAAAACAACCCCCATTTTAACTGTATTTATAAAAGCTTTATTCTGCTTTTTTAGTTCTATGCTAAACTCTTTTTCAGTAAAACTCAAGGAATGAATTTTCTTCAATTGCGTTTTTTGGACTCTATCAATCATTTGTTGTACTTTCATAAAATTACCCTTAGAATTTATGTCTAAAATATCAATGTCATTTGCTTGCTTAGAGTTACGTAAAATATTTCCATAAAGAATAACAAAATCAGTCAGTGGTTCTAACTCTTGAAAATTTACTTGCCATCGTCTCCATTCTAGAGCTTCTTCAGTGAGATAGAGAGAAAGAGATTTTTCAAGAATAGGATTTTCCCAATTAAGAATTATTGTAAAAGTGCTTGTTTTTCCTGTCCCTATAGTTTTTATGGAGATATATTTCTCTTTCTCTAAGCTTTTTATAATCTTCCATATTCCAACACGGCTTAAAGTTAGGTGTTTTGCTAAGCTTGTTACTGTATGTAGCTGAGAAAAATCTTTGAGAACATGTATCAGAACTTTTTTTGCAGTGTGATCTTTTGTTATCATAAAGTTAATAGTTGTTAACTATTAGTTAATATATAAGCTTTTCTATCTTTTGTTTAGCTGTGTGTATGCATGTGATCAGGGGATACATGGCAGCAGATTACAGATCGATTGTGAATTTTTTATCCCAAAAAGAATAAGTTACAATATACGTACTAAATGGTTAGTTTTATATATTATGAGTTACATAATACGTACTATTGTGGTGAGTAGAAAGAAGGCTCCTTTACAGAAAAAACTCTCTTTTTCTAGCGATAGCGCCCAAAAGATCTATACTCTTCTTCAAAACAAACTTTCTCTCCCACAAGGAGAACTTCAAAAAGGCTTAGAAGAAATTCTCTCTCTCCTCAAAGAAAAAGAAACATTCCCTATTAGTACCCTTCATGAAAAACTTACTGTCCTTGAATCTGTTGTTAAATATTTGAAAGAAGAACAGAGCTACAACTTACGAAAGATTGCAGAAGTTCTTGGAAGAAATGAAAAAAATATCTGGCATGCATACCACAATGCAACACAAAAAGTGCCTGCTCCCATTCGTGGAGAGCCTTCTTCGATACTCGTGCCAGTAGAAATTTTCTCTGAGAACAAGCTTGCTCCTTTGGAGTCTCTTGTTGTCTTCCTCAAAGATCAGCACAACATTTCCTTTGCAGCAGTAGCTCGGCTTCTGTCAAGGAATGCAAGTACTATTCGAACAAGTTATACACGAGCGAAAAAGAAAGATGAGAGTAAAAAATAAAGTTGGAAAAGTAAATAGGAGGCAGCTTGAACTAGTGAGAGCTCTTGAGTATACAAGAAAACTCTCTGAAGCTGTACA
>CAYJSK010000074.1:0-5252 GCA_964372745.1 Candidatus Woesearchaeota archaeon | reverse complement strand
CTCTGCAAAATAAGGGCCAGTGGCGAAACGGTATCGCACCCCGTTGGCTACTTCGCCCAAAATCGGGGAGGCTTCGGGTTCAAATCCCGACTGGTCCATAAAATCCTTTTACTTTGTGAGGAGTATTATTCTAGGAGATATACATACAAAAACAAAACATTTACATAGATAGAATTTCTACGTAGAAGTATGGGAACAATTACCATTAGCATAAGCGATGAAACCAAAAAGAAACTCAGACAAACAATTAGAGAACAAAATTCTATAAGAAAAGGGGTTTTAGGTAAAGCTATACAAGAAGCAGTAGAACTCTGGATGAAAAAAAGACATCAAGAAGATATAGCAAAAAGGCAGTTGGAGTTACTCAAAAAGGGCTATGTTATGGGGAAATATACTTTCAAGAGGGAGGAGCTCTATGAAAGAAATTGAAGGCTCTATATATGGAGTAGACACAAATATCCAGGTATATGCATTTGACAAAACGGATCCTAAAAAACAGAAGATCACAAAAGAGATTTTAGAAAAATGCTGGAAAAGAGAGAAAAGTTTAGTAGTCTCTTCACAAAGTCTTGGTAAAATTTAAAGAGTATTTCCAACAGTGAAAAATTCTACATTTTCAAATCCCGACTGATCCATTCACTCAACTTTAATTTGCTTCTCTTTAATACTATTCAAAATAAGCTTGGTCTCTGTCCTCTCAACAAAATCATAAGTCTGAATATTCTTCAAAAAGCTATCTAATGCTTTTCTCGTCTTAAACTTCACAATCACTAAAGCATCAAAATCTCCTGTAGTATCATACACTGCAAACACATTAGGGTGGTGTGCGATCTTCTTTTCCACTTCAAACAATTTCCCACGAGAGATACGCATACTAATCACTGCTTGCACATCATACCCCATCTTTTCATAATCTAATTCTAAAGTATACTTTCTCAGAATTTTTTCATTTTGAAGTTTTTTCACTCGTTGAATAACAGTTGCAATAGAAAACCCTGATTTCTTTGCAAGTTCTCGAGAGGAAATATGCGAATTCTCTAAGAGAAGGTTCAACAACAATATATCTTTTGCATCCATCATACACTTGTGATAAATAATCTCCTAAATATCAATAAAAAGAATACACCTATTTAAGATTTATGCAAAAAAACAAACATTTGTCTTCTTTTTCCACAAAAATATTGAAATACTTACAAAGAGACTAAATAAAAAACACATGGAGGTGTTTCTCAATGGTAAAGGGATTAGCATATCATAGCGGAAAAGATGTAGAAACAATTTGTCTCGAGTATGTCTGGCTTGGTGGAGGAAAAGATGAAGAGGATCCTACAGTAAGCCTAAGAAGTAAAACCAGGATTTACGAAGTTGGAGATGGAGATTCTATGAATAATTTGAACATACCAGAATGGGGCTATGACGGAAGTAGTACTGGCCAAGCAAAAGGAGAATTTTCTGATAAAGCTCTTGTTCCAGTACGATTGTTTTATGACCCTTTTCGAAATACAGGAGATGAAAGGATTCCTCATATACTCGTTTTAAATGAAGTCTACAACACTGATGGAACACCACATCGTACAAATACTCGAGCAGCACTTATAGAAACAGTAAGAAAATGTGAAGGAGAACAATTCTGGTTTGGCATTGAACAAGAAGACACCTTTATGCGTACCAATGGAAGACCATATGGTTTTCCAGAACAGGGATTACCCGGGCCACAAGGACCCTACTATTGTGGTGTGGGACCAGATAACATTTTTGGAAGAGAAATTATGGAAGACCATCTCCAAGCCTGCCTCAAAGCAGGAGTGCTTATTGCAGGAACAAACCCTGAAGTCATGCCAGGCCAATGGGAATATCAAATTGGTCCTAGAGGAAAAAAATCTCTTGTAACACCAGATCCCCTTCTCATTGCCGATCATTTAATCATGGGAAGATATCTCATGGGGAGAGTCGCGGAGAAATATAATGTGGTTATTTCTCTTGAACCTAAACCATTATCGGATTGGAATGGAGCTGGAGCACATACAAATTTCTCTACAACAGCAATGCGAGAAGGAACCATTTCTTTTGAGGGGATTATAAAAAGGCTTGCTGAAAGGCATAGAGAACACATAGCAGTATATGGTGAAGGTATTGAACAAAGACTCATTGGGATTCATGAAACATCAAGCTGTAAAGAGTTTTCTGCGGGTGCTCTAGATAGAACAAAGAGTGTAAGAATCCCTGCACATGTTGTAAATGAAGGAAGAGGATACCTTGAAGATCGAAGACCAAATGCAAACATGGACCCATATCTTGTCCTTGCAAAGATTATGGAAACCGTTGGAAGAACATAATGTTTTTCTTTTCTTTTTTTCGAGAGCAAAGGATAGAAACCTTTAAAAAAGGTCAGACTTTCTTCAAATAATAAAGGGGGCTCGTAGCTCAGCCTGGGAGAGCACTACGCTGAAGACGTAGGTGTCCTGGGTTCAAATCCCAGCGAGCCCACCTTTTTTAAAAAAAGGGTCAAAGAAGTTCTGGTAGATGAAAACACGCGTTGGAAATGCATTGGCTCTGGAAGATGTTGTCATCTCATTGGCAAAGAAAACACTCTCAAATTATTCAATGAAGAAACAAAAGAAAAAGAAGAGACAGAAAGAGCAAAAAAGCTTTCTTCCTGGTACAAAAGTCTCAAGTAGAATTACTGAAGCAACTGTTCAATCCTTGTTTTTAATTCAATCAGAGCAACAGGTTTTTGCAACGCAGTGTAGCTGGTTTTTTCAGGGATCATTCCACTCACCATGAGAACATGCCCTTGATACCCATTCTTACGAACATGAGTAATAAGTTCATCACCAGTTAATCCAGACCCCATCCTATGGTCAGTAAGAAGAAGATGTGGCTCTTGTTTTTGAAAAGCATCCAGCACTCCTTCAGCATGGGGAAAACTCTGAACCATATATCTTTCACTAAGAACTATTTCGTAAAGCTCTCGTATACTTTCTTCATCTTCTGCAACGTAAATCATTTTCATAGTTATTACTCCTAGTCATCACTAACATAGAATATCAAAAAAAGCCTTTATAAAACCACCCATGAAAAGAAAAACAACTATAAAGTTGAAGAGAAACCTATTTAAAGAAAAACAGTCTTTCAAATAAAAAAATTGAGGTGAAACAATGGATAAAAAAGGTGCAATTGAACTTTCAATGACAACGATTATCATTATTGTCATAGGAATAACCATTCTAAGTTTAGGTTTAGTATGGATTCGTTCTGTCTTTGCAGATGTCACAGAATTATCATCTGGAGCATTTGATCAAGGAGAAACACAAATAGCAGAGATTTTTGGTGGAACAGACCAAGCAGTCGCATTATCGCCTGCAGAAACATCTTTGAGTCAAGGAGATACAACAACAGCAACGCTTGCGATTAATAACTTAGGAGGCTCTGAAGTTGCCGATGTCTATGCAGAGGTAGAATCAATAAAAGTTGGTGGAGCAGCAGCAGAGAATTTGTTCTGTGCTTTTTCTGATACACTCACTTCAGAAAGTAAACACAAACCTTTAGGCTCTGGAGAAGGTATTACTAACTTGAAATTATTAGTAGAAGACCAAGGCTCTGCCCTCGGAGTCTATGCATGTGTGATTACAGTGTATAACCTTCCTGATGGAACAGAAAGCACAAGCTTCATCATAACTATCGAGTAAACTTTATAAACTTCTTTTTTCTTTTTTTCTTCTATGAAATGCCTTTCTTCACTAGAAATTGCAGCAGTCACAAAAGAACTACAAAAGTTCACGAATGCACGCGTAGATCAGATCTATCAGCCTGATGCAACAGAGATAGTCATTGCTCTTCATCGTTCGGATCTAGGAAAACATTACCTCCGAATTGTCCCAGGAACAACTATCTACATCACATCAAAACGAAGAGCTTCACCATTAGAATCCCAAAACTTCTGTCGCTTCCTCAGAAAACGTCTGGGTCCTTGTAGATTAAAAGAGATCCTACAAAAAAATAGAGAACGGATCCTTGAACTACACTTTGAAGGAAAAGAATCTTACTTTATTCTTATTGCAGAGTTCTTCTCAAAAGGCAACATTATTCTCTGTGACAAAGAATACACCATCATCTCAGCCTTACAAGTACAACTTTGGAAAGATCGAAAGATTAAGGCAAAAGTAAAATACGAATATCCTCCAGAAAGGAAAATTCTTTTCAAAGACTTTGCAGAATTCCAACTGTACATAGAGGCAAATAAAAAAGAAAGTATTGTCAAGACGATCGCATTAAGCCTCAACATGGGAGGAAAATATGCAGAAGAACTCTGTTTTCGTGCAAAAATAGCCAAAGAAACAAAAGATCTTTCAGAAAAAGAACGACAAGAAATATACACACAACTACAACTATTACTAACAGAAGAACTTCATCCAAATACTATCAATGCTGAACCATACCCTCTACAAATGCATTCGTTAGGTGAAGGAACACCATACACAAGTTATAATGAAGCACTAGACCACTATTACATGCAATTCATGGATGCTGAAGAAGAAGAACCCAAAGAAACAAAGAAGAATCCTTGGGAAGAACGTATCAAAGAACAAGAAAAACAAAAAGAACAAGTAGAAAAAGCCATAGAAGAGAACAAAATCAAAGCAGAATGGATATACAACCATTACATGGAAGCACAAGAGCTTCTCACATTATTCAAACAAAAGAAACTCGATGAACTCAAAAAGAAAGGAGCCGACATAGAAGGAAAAAACCTTCTGATAGAAATATGAACATATTCAAACAACGATACAAGGACATGGGAGAAGAAATCGAATTCATAAAATTACGAAAAGCCATTCGTGTGAATACAAAAAAGATATCTGTAGAAAAACTCCAAGAACGCCTAGAAAAAAAACAAGTAGAAATGGAAAGAATTCCTTTTCTCAAAAATGGTTTTTGGATCAAAGCAAAATTTAATGTAGTAAGTACCCCGGAATACCTTCTAGGATTATTTTACTTTCAAGAAGCAGCAGCACAAATTCCTGTAGAAGTTCTCAACCCAAAAGTTCTCACTTTAGACTGCTGTGCAGCACCAGGGGGAAAAACAACACAAATTGCAGAATATGCTCCAGTCATAGCAGTGGAGAGTGATCGAGAACGTTTTATCGCATTGGAAAACAATATAGAACGTCTAGGCACAACAAATGCTATTCTTTACTTGATGGACCTTCGTGATGTAGAAAAAAAATTCTCTTCTATTTTACTCGATGCTC